>JBGPRV010000001.1:0-49944 GCA_041489785.1 Dehalococcoidia bacterium
CACGAGAAATGCTGGCAGAAGCATGTAGCACAGGCCCACAAAGACTAGCTCACCCTTGTATTCTTATCATTCACGCCCTATCATGCTATACTTAATTTCGTTGTCCCTGTAGCTCAGCTGGACAGAGCGGCTGCCTTCTAATTCCGAGTGAGTTGTCCCAAAGGGTCTCTTTACGTATAAAATAGAACCTTTGTGCCAATCACCAAAATCCTGTTCTGTTCGTAAAGTCCCATTATGTCCCGACCCGTCCCAAACGTTTTAACGTCAAATTAACGTCAATTTTCCAGTTATGATCAAAAGTAACGGGCAGCCAAACTTTCTTTGTGTAATGAGGTAACAAAACAGGCTAATGTGCAATTTCACTCTCGGCTATGCCTTGGACCTCTCTGTCGTCGCCTTGTCGCCCATATAGCCAATACCACTGAAACGAGCGCCAGCAAGCCTATTATGGCCGCCTTCTCGGCCGGAGTAGTGTTAACGGCTACGGTGCTCATGGCCACAGCAGGCACTAGCCCAGCCCTCACTATTGGCTTCAGGCTGGGATGCTCAGTTATGAACTCAGCTATTGGTGGGCTGACCCTGTAATAAAAGCCCACCAAACCTTTTCCCACCGGGTTGGTGAGCAGGTATTCATCTCTGAACTCACGGAGAATTTGTACTTCCTCGGCCATTGGCGTGCCGTAGGCTGCGGTGGCGATGAAGCACCCCCCGCCGTGGGGTGTCACCTTCTCAAAATTGGCGGTTATGGAGTAATTGCCGCTCATGGTGATGGTGGTTGTGGCAGCGTTGACATTGACAATGGTGCCCACATCGCCGGTCCAGTTGTCAAACTGGTAGTCAGCATCTGAGGTCGCCACCAAGTTGACCACGGCTCCCCTGTCATAGATAAAAGTGCCCTCGCCAGGAGTGGTTACCGCGCCTCCTCCCGTGCTGGAGATGGTGAGGTCATGTAGTAAGGGTATCAACCCAACATGAAGGTCTGTAACCGGGGGAGGTATGCTTACTACAACGCTATCCGCCGCCAAATATCCAGGTGCCTCGACATGCACACGGTAAGAGCCTTCCAGAACATCCCATTGGTACTGTCCATTTGCTCCTGTAATCAATGGATTCACATCAGGTTGCATTATTGACGGATTTTGACCTGTTGGGACATTCTCCCAGCCTCCGAGTCCATCGGGTCGCTGCAGCCAAACGCTAGCACCAGCTATTCGTTCACCAGTATCCACATCATAGATGTAACCTGCGGGGTCGATATAAATATTGAAGTTTTCATCGAATTCACCTGCCTGTCCAGCAAATGTGGCCAGAGCATTCATATAACCAACGAAATTATCAATATATTCATCCACTGGCTGAGTTGCATATTTGGCACGGATCTCTCTAACCGTAAAAAGGCCTTGAGTATAGTAATTGGAACCATTGGCAATGGCCCTAGCGACTCGCTCCACCATCGCTCCCCAAGAATCTGCATGGGTGATTCCCTCTGGGGAATCCGGGACTCCGTATCCCATGGCATTATGTGCCGCTGGGTGAGTTACTGCCCACCCTTGTGTCCCGAACTGGCTTTCATGTTCTGCAGTTGCTACCAGAAAAGCTGGATTGACATGGTTTTCTAATCCCGCATTTACGAATTGTTGTCCAATGTCAGTTTCATTAAGCATTGGAGACCCAGGTTTTTTGGTGCGAATATAGCCTTTGATCTCTTCTGCTGTGATTGTGTTCTCAAAGCCTTTCATGTTTCTAAGATCGAAATCAATGAAATAGGGCGATGGGTCGTTCACTGTGTACGTTACATCAGCACGCCCGTGTCTTGGATAAAATGTTGTGGTATATATCCAATCTGGTGGACCTGCCGTCATGCTCCCTGTTATATCAGGCCCACCATCGTCTATATGAATCCTTATATCAACTCCTGTAGCTGTAGGATTATGATAGGAGAAAGTTATTGGATCATGCCAGTAAACTGATGGTGTGGTGCCTCCAAGGTTTGGCTCGACGGTGATGTTTGGTGGAAGATTTGTCCCAGTGACCTTTGTCTGTGCATGGGCTTCATTATCATCGTATCTAACCTCAAGAGTTGAAGTGCTTATGGAAGCATTGTTTTCAATGATTGTACCGACAGGCACCCCAGATGGTATCCTTACTTCCAAAGTGATTGCCGCATGACCCAAGGGAGGAACATCACCTATATCCCAGGTTACCTTATCGTTACCGGAATCATAAATTCCGCCATCAGATGCTGAGACGAATTCGACCTCGTTAGGTAAAGTATCTTCAAGCATAACGTTCTGGGCTGCTGTGTCTCCGAAGTTCTGATAGTGCAGGGTGTACATCATTGTGCTTCCACGGTCCTTACTTGCCGGGGCTTGTTTGGAGAGATATAGATTGGTTCCTGCAAATTGTGGAAACTTGAATAATATTGCCAAACCTGGATTAATTACCTGCTCATTAAATGAATACTGCAAGCCGATGTTACCGGTGGGATCTTCGATGCCCACTGTGGCAGATCCACCGTTGTCGTACGGTGGGTTATCTCCACTGACAGCACCTGATACATTTCCAAAGTCGACATCGTTGTACTGGAATAATATATTATTTGAGCCCTCATACAGTATTGCCTCAAAAGTAATCCCAGAGCCTGAACTGTCGAAGTGCTGATTGTCATACCATTCCACTACAAACTTCCTGTTTGGAGCAGTTCCCAAGGTTTGATAATAGACTGCACCTGCTGTTTCCCAGGTTACAATATCATCCCAATATGGAGCGACAAATCCATGTACTGATGGTGATTGGGGGATCGGATCGTTTACGTATTGTGTTGATCCTGCTCCAGAAAACAGTAAGCCATTATTTGAAATAGCTAACTGACTATAATCAGTTCCATAGTAATTGAAAAAGAATCCAAGGTTGATATTGCTTACCCATGAGTCATCACTATCCATAAGAACAGGCGTACCAATATCAGAAATTTCAATCCAAGCGTAGGTTGGACCATCTGCAGTGTTACTGTCCAGGAACATGTATCCGAAGGAGTCGGGGCCACCAGAGCGACCTGAGGCTGCCAGAGCGGGGGATGAATGCAAAGGCAGTGAAATCAGCACTAAACCAATAATAAAAACAACTGGGACTAAACTGAATAACATTTTCCTTACTCTATTCATTTCTGGCCTCCTTACTTTGCTCCGCACAAACTCTTATCCCTCTCCTATCAAAGGAAAAAGGATTGCCTCGACTATACTTCGCAATGACATTGGGTTTCGAAAGGGAGGGTTGATTTTACTGTCGCAGGGAAAAAGGGCCCAGTTCACATGTCTACATATGCTCGGCTGAGCATCGTGGGAACTAACGCAAACCTCTATGACACACACTTGACCACCAACCTTATCTTAGTCCTAAAATACTCTTTCTTGGAATTGATACTCTTGGAAAGGCTATTCTTGTGGAAACTTAGAGACTATTATATAACTCTCTAAGAGAAATTGTCAATAGTTTTTGTGCGGTGTTCAAGACATACTATGGAGTTAAGGAGTCACAAAACGCTATTTTGTGTAGCCCGTAGCCCTAGCGAGGCGGTCTGGTACCACAGCTGGCACGGCCCTTTCATCGATATGAAAGAGTTTGATTAGTATAGCGACGCCAAAGCGAGGAAACCAGCAGCCGAGATTTCATTCTTGGGGAGAAGTTTGAGTTCATCAGGTGGAACATCGCCACCTAGGCCCCCTGTCAGTACGGACATAACATTGTCGCACCTACTAGAAACTATACTTCACAATCATCATCAATTCCTCAAGATTATTCAACTCTGCTTGATTCACTGATAGATTAAAGGTAGTATCTAAATCGATAGCAGAATTGATTCCCCGGCAAATCTTCCATTCATCTTTTCTGGCAAGATTCATAGCATTGCCATCAACATTGATTGAAAAAGTTGCTGGGATTGAAAAAGTTGCTGGATTATTCTTAACCTTAGCCACGAACATGACATTTTCAATGGCAGCATTAAGCGTTTGAGCCAAATAAGGCAAACTGGATTTATCAATCTTTAAATCAACGGCGCAGTTTTTCTTGAACAAATTCCATTCATTCGGAAGGTCGTGTTTCATGTTTATGGCGACATGTAAGCCTGTTTGATTAAGTTGCTGCGTGATTTCGGCCAGCCGAGCTGTTAAGGAAGTCTCAGCCAAACCCTGCAGTGTTGAACCCCCCTCTCGTGCTGTATATTTTATATGTAAAATCACATCTGAAATCGTATCATAGTCAAACTGTTGTACTTCTCTTGGTAATTCCAACCTCCATGAGCTGGTGGCCCCGCAGCCTTCAAAAGGCAGATAACGTTCATCTCTGAAATTCAATTCAAACAGGCCACTATCGTTTTGGGCACTGCTAGCCGCAATGGATTGAATAGCTCCAATATTATAAATAAATCGTGGGTCATTGCCCGGATCTTCGCTATAATCAGTATGGGCATCATTATCCGGATTAGTATTTTTCCGGTACTTATTACTGACTAAAGATAACTTTGCGCTTACTGTGGTATATGGACCGGCAACGCAGGGCAGGCTGATACTCACCGACTTTATCCTCCTGAAGTAATGGCCGGGGTGGTCCATATCAAACAGTGCTTCAGGGACATCAAAATCACAGACACCGATTGCTCTTAATTGTACTAGAGCCAGTGGGTCAAGCATAGCCAGCGAGACATGCTTGGTTAATTCATATTCCCGTTTGTTTTTGTCCAGATAGCTCGTTTCCATTCGCTTGATGTCATGAATAAGGTGATCGGCGCTTTGCAGTCCTTTCTTCATGCTGTCCCAGTAGCCGTAGGAGATGAAAGAATCATCGTTGCCCAGCTCAAACCGGTAGCAGCGTTCCGCTTTTTTGGCAAAATCATGTGCTAATTGATATGCCCTGAAATAAACGGAACTTATTTGCCCGATCATCCAATCGTACAATTCTTTGTTGGTGTATTTGGTGCGCATAAATTCATCGGTCTTTTTGGCATTTTCGATTTGCAATTCGTGGTTCGTTAAGTCCGTTTCAGCAATCTCTTTGCGGATTTCAGCGGCAACGATTTGCTTATCAATCTGAGCAAGCTCTTTCTTTGCCAATCGTTCTTGCAATTTCCAGTCGGCAAAGCGCCTATCATAACCACCGAGAATAGATGCGCGATTTGCTTCGTAAGAAGCGACAGCACTAAAGATACTAAGGACATCCCCAGCAGATCTTGCTGCCTGCAATAAATTCAGACCACCCCACTGAACAACAACCTGTGGAGTTCCACCAAATCCTGATGCGCCAGTAGTTAGGTCGGGAAGTAGTGACATTACTCCTGCTAAAGTATTGCAAATTTGAGATGCTATCTGGAAATCATGTGCTTCACTCAATTTGTCCAGATTTAACTGCTCTTTAGATATTATCTTTTCAATGTTTGAATAGTATTGATTCCTTTCTTCAGTAACCGCTTTAGTTCTCTTCAAAATCTCAATTTGCTCTTCGGCTTCTTTGATTTGAAGCAACTTCATATCCTTCACTGCGTTCAACACTTTGATTTCCAATTCGCTACGCAATAAGGACATGGCTTCGGCATCCTTCTTTTCCAGTGCCTGCAATAGTGAACTGCCTAGTCCTCTCACTTCCTGTGCCAACTCCGTTGCTTTTTGAGATAATACATTGAACCGGTAATAAGGCGTAGGCGCATTTATACCGGCGATGATTGCAGAAATATCTAAGCCGGCAGCAGCTGCCCGAACCAACATGCCCGGGTCAATAGGTGGCGCAAACAGGGCCAAACTATGCTCAACGCCATCAATGTTCTGACAATGACGAATCTTAAATAAGCGGTCAGCTATACGATCCCAATATTCCAGCATTTTGTCGTTCTGCGGAATACAGAAATAAAGCATGGACAGAGTCACCATTGGCGACGGTATTGGCGACGGCAATTCAGCGCCGCCTTCCGGCAAAGAAGATAAGTCAGGCAGAATGTTTTCCAGATCAATCAAGGCATTTCCAAAGGCATCCAACTTAGCTTCCATCTGATTGTAGGTCTCATAAGGAGCTTTTATTGCCGGTGGAATAGTCCGTGGTTTTGGACCTAGTAGTTTGTCGGCAAGAATATACATCTGTGTAGCCTGGACAATGGACTCCATCGTATCCTGCCGGAACAGGTAATCTCCCCATTCGGCAAAGTTGTCAATATACTTCATCAACAATGCCTTTTGGTAGGCTACCGGCCTGAAGCGTGCTACTACATGCGGCTTGAAAGGTTTATTTCTCCATTGATCGATGGCGAATTCCAGTTCTGCTCTTTCAGGTGTATTGGGGTCAGCAATTTGGTAGAGCAATGTATCAATTCGTTGGCTGATATAGTCAGCATCTTGGGTCAAGTAAAATGGTTTGGTCACCCAGTACTTTTGCGGTGCAGTTCCTTCCAATGCACCGGTTGGATTAAACATATAATGGAACCAGGTCAATGCATCCTCAAAGCGTTGATTTTTAGTCAAACGGGTAGCCAGTAAGAAAGGAACGTGGAAAAATAGTTCCCAATTGTAAATGCTATAGCTTCCATCGCTACTGAAGTCAATATCCTCAACCGGATAGGACAACTTTTTTACGCCAACTTCCACACTAGTATATGTTTTTGGAACAATGTCTTTATTGGGTCTGTAATGTGTTTCGAAATCAAATGTCGATTCTTGTAATTGTGTTTCCCTTTTCATTAATTCCGGAATTCCATCTTTGTAGAGTGTCTTCCTCAAAGGGCAAACCAGGGGGTGATACATATTCCTAAATTGCTCACCGTACGTTAAAGTACCATACACCTTGAGCTCATCCAGGATCTTTTGAAAATCGTCAAGTAGTAGTTTTAGTTTCTCGTCCGTCGGAACGGATTTATATAGGACAGCTTCTTTAATCCAAGCTTCAATATCCTCAATAAGCTGCATCACATCGGAACCGGTTCTTTTTACATAGACTGCATCGCCACTATTCTTGTCCTTTTCCACATTATAGAACCCAGGAATAAGCACATAGGCATGATTGCTGTCTTCCATAAAATAGGGAAGCAAAGTGCCTAACGGAAGTTTGATAGCGAGAGATGCTTTAATACCATAAGCAAACATCGTCAAATATTGAAAAAGCAATGCAACCAAATCAATATTGGTGAACTGATGAGGATAAGACAACCTGAAAGTAACGGGGGTTTTATGCAATATTTCATAAAATTTGAAAAATGACATCCCGTTTCTAACTGAAAGGTCATCACCCGATATTAAGTTTACTTCATTGTAACGTTGTGATTTTAACCGGGTGTCCTTGAAATCGGGCAAAAAGTCCGGGAATTGATATTCTATAAAATTCGGACCTAATTCAGGGTAGCCCTTGCAACCTGAAATATTGAATATGCCATTTATTTGATGGTATTCATTCAGGTCTTTCTCACTCCTTTTAACCGATGTACTAAAAAGCCAAACCTGTTGCCCATACTCAAAGTACATCAAATTATATTTATCTCTTGTTAAGTCCGCTGTTGTGGACGTTGAAGGAGTAAGTATCCCATCCTTCGATATTTTCTTCGGCTGCCATTTTTTATTGGCAAATTCACTGATGGCCAGTTGGATTTTAAGTTTTCGTTTGGGCTTTTCATTAACGACTTCCTTATCAGTATCAGGAGGAGTCGGGATAGTGGATTTTTGTTCCGTATCCGGTTCTTCACTGAATACAGGCCAAGCTAAATACAAACGATGATTGTGCATGAAAGCCAATAAGTGATCCCCGGTAATATCCAATTCCACTTTTTCCCAGGCCGTCCAGTAGCGTTCCTTCTCAAACCTGCGGTAATAGTAAACGGCCGGGTCGCCTCCCTTGGTACGGGCAAATACATGCATGGTCTTAATATCGGGCTGATACCACGTTGCTGCCACTTCCAGAAAGGCAATATTATCCAGTTTCTCGAGATATTTTATCAGTGTGTTTTCTGCCGTGAGATCCGTAAGCTCGTTTTGCTGCAGCTCATTCTCCAACTCGGTAAACAGGTAAGACTTATCATCTCTGAGTTCGGCTTCAATCCAGTTTTCTGGATACAGAAAGACCTTCCGGTTGGCTTCCCACACCCGGTAGTTTTTCATCCACTTCCACTGCTCCCAGCCTGTATCATTGTTGACATCAGCCGCTGCTTTGGGCTCCAATCCCATCAGACAGCGCTGCACGAACAGCTGAACGGCCCCATGGGCCTGCACAATCCGTGATGAAGGCATGGCCGCCTCCATCTCAACATCAACCAGGAAGTAGTCATATAGATCATTTTCGTCCTTCATTTCAGGGTTTACGGCCAGCAGATAGGCTACCAGGGCATTTCTCTTTTGCGGACGGATGGCATCCATGATTTCCTTGAGCGTGCTTAACCAGGTATCTTCATCGTACCGGGCTTTCAGGGCACTTCGCAGGGTACTGACATCAGCACTGGTCAAGACCGGTTTGACATATTCTTTAACCTGTTCAACAGTATTTCCCAGCTTTCTTAAATATCCAACACATTTTTCTATTTTTTGCCATGTCTCTAGTTTTGTATAATTGGTAGTATTCCAGGAAGCAAACAAATAAGCATCAATGGCATCCACATCTTCTTTTGAATAACTTGTAAGCAGTGAAAATTTCTCTATGAATTCCGCTCGTGTGGCAGTGCTTCCCGGCAAGAGCATTTCTATAACGGTGAAGAAAGTGATTGGATGCTCTGCGTCTGCCGGATTGGATACCGGAGTCATTTTTATTGCCAGATCGATCATTTCGGTAAAGGCGCTATATTTGTTATAATCAACCGCTGTTTGCCCGCTCTCATAGGGTATACGATCCCATTCGAACCACATCAGGCCTTCATTATTCTTGAAAAACCACTCTATATCAGGGTTTTCCAATTTGAAGGAATTGATCAAAGGGAACAATTTATGCAGCAGTCGGATAGCACGATACTGATTAGGAAAAGCTGTATCGTCGATCGTCGGCAACTGAGGTGTAGTGTGATCCATATTAGTATCAATTAGACTATCGGAAAGCAGGATATCTGATAGTAAGCCGAGATCAGGTTGTTTTAATCTGGCGTATTTCAGAACAATCTTGGCCAGTTCTAAATCTGCCTTAAAAGTTGTAGCAAGTATTTGTTCAAGAATAGATTGCTTACCTATTTGAAGCTGATAATCTGCTATGGCATTTAAGAAGGCTTTGATAAGGTTTTTTCCGGTAGCTACATTGAATATTGGCGAGGTAATTGCTAATTGTGCTTCCGCTGATGCTATCTGAGCTTGTGCAGCCGCTTTATCAGCAGGCGTGGTTGCTGCTAATAAAGCACTTTGTGCATTTTCATATGCTAGTAATGCAACTTCATGATTCAAAATAGCCTGGTCCTTGGTTGGAAGGGCATTGTCCAATTCATCAATGGCAGATTTAATTAGGGTAGCGTCGAATAATGGACTTAATCTGTTATCAACAAATCTTTTTTCATTGCCTAACTCAATATAGTCTATCAGGGAATTTACTTCAGGAGATGTAACCCCGGCTAATCCTGACAAAAGGCTTCTTAAGATATTAATTTTCTGGGTTTCTGATAAAACGGAAAGATCTAAGGTTGGGTCAATGGTGTTGCAAAGGAGATCAATCAGAGCACCCTCCTCTGAACTATAATTTGGTCCCCCAACTGCTTCTAAGGTATTAATACTGTTATTTATTGCGGTGATCTGAGTTGACGTAAATAGTGTATTGAGCTTAGTGTTTATAAAGGTTCTGGCATCATTTAGCAAAGGCCAGTCTCCGTCAATAAATTTAATAAAGGTTTTTACATCTTCTTCGCCAATGCCGCTCAGTTTGGATAAAGCAGATTGCAATGTTTCTTTCTGCTCGTCTACCGATACATTGACATCCAAAGGAGACTTGTTTGCACTAAAATTATTCTGGTAATCCTTTTGTAATTTCTCCAGTATTTGTTTGATTTTGTCATTTTGTATTTCTCGTTTGGCGAGTTCTGAGGGATTTATTGCTTTATGCCTGAGCATGAAATTGACTTCAGCAAGCTTCAAAGGAGATATACTCAGGTTTTTAGCTGCTTTAACGAACTTCAGAGTCTCTGCAGTTGACTCGGAAATGTCTATGCCGACCAGCGCAGTGAGCATAATGAAATCACCGGCACTAAGCTTCAGCTTCTTCATCATTTTTGATATCAAGTACATTGTGCTGAGGTTAGCAAATAACAGTTTGATATTTCTGAGTGAAGAAACTAACTGATCATATTTTAGTTTAGCCGTAGGGTCGCCTTTTGCAAGTGTATCCAATAAATCGTCATATTCGTCAGATCCATCAGGATATAAAGCAGTGGATAAATTTACACCCACAAGTGATGTCAGCAATTCATCACAATCCTGTAGTCCTGTAAGTGAACAAAGCAGTTTTAAGAAATCCAGTTCAGTTATTTGCAGGCATACTGCGATGGTGGTCTTGAAGTCCAGCAAGGGTTTTTTGGTTATTGCAACTTCATTGGCAGCGACATTAGCAGCCGATATACCTTCGTCAATAAAACCGTTCCTAGCTTTGTTCAGAAATATCTGGTGATAGAGGGGCTTTGCAGCATCATCTGTCAATATCCGGTATGGAATCTCCCCATAAAATCCTATCAGCTCATCTATATTAATTCCCGTTTCTTCCGAAAGCTTCAGTAAATCCGCTGCCTTGATTAAGCAAGCATCATCCAATAATCTATTGCCTAATTTGGCTTGCGAGATGATTTCATTCAGAACTTCAAATTTCCAACCTGTTTTCTTTTGCACACGGAGAAAACGATGTATTCTGTCTAACGCTGCATCATTTAAATTGGCTATCTCTTTTTTGGCGGTATCACAGGAAATGGTGGGATTTGTAGCCATGGGATCATCATACTCGTGCTTAATGAAAAGATTGTCTGCCGGGTCAATGAATTTCAGCGATAACAGAAGATCAAGTTCTTTGTAGGTGAGACCTGTTTTGTCAAGAAAATGATCTACTCTTTTCATATAATCCAAAACATCGCCAGTAACAATATCAGGTATTTCTCCCTCTGGAGCGGACCACTGTGGAGGAGCATTCCAATATAACTGCTGGTCAACCAAAGTGGTTTTAGGTGTTACAATCAGCTGTCTTTCGGCATCGGTCAATCCCAATTTCTCAGCGGCAATAGCTTCATTGGCCGGACCAATTGCCGACTGAAAATCCTTCATCACCTCAGCCCTGGAAATATCAAATCGGGTGAAATAGGCTTCTGCTTCGGTATGATCTAAATCAAAAGGTAGTTTGAAGGCATACTCAGAAGTTTTTAAAGTGTTGTAAGCATCCGCATTCACATACTCAGGCGCCGCGGCTAATTCCTCGGCGGATGACAGCGTTTGCCGCAACCGCAATACTTCCCACTGGTTCTTTCCGTGAACGTCTACTCCAGTGTAGATGATTTTGCACACCGCTTTTTTGTCCCGCAAATAGTGAGGTTTATATGGTTGTATTTCCGGTGAGTTTGTGGCATCTTCCGTGCGGTAAATCTGCGCCTGGTCTGTTATAGGCATACCGGCAGCCTGAAGCGCTGCAAACAAGGCGTTTGAAATCTTACCGGTTAAAGGATCCGACCCATCGGAGAGAACACCCGAATAGGGAATAACGGAACTTGGAGTCACTGCTTCTTCCAATAATTCACACACCAGGTCGATGTAGGGAACGGGTGTATTGGCGTTTTCGCAGCTTAAGTCAATTTCACCTAAATCTGGTCTGCGTTCAAATAAAACATCTTTGGCGATATTGGTGGTTACATGCGGCGTTTTCGTAAGATCTGTTACACTTCTCTTATCCAAAAACTGTAATATCTCAACCAGGTATGCCGCCGGGCTATACACAGAGCGGCAATGCTCGCAGGCGCAAATATCCGTGAGATTGAACAGCGTCTTGAGATTTGGAAAATCTTCACTTACCTTTACCAATTTCGCTGAAAGCGAATTCATTTCCAGGGCAGGGATATTCATCGCCCGCATTGTATCCTGCAACTCGCCAACAATAAGCATGGCGGCTGTATTGGTTCTTTCTGCCCTTCTGAAAATGGCTTTGGCTTCTTTGGCTTTGATGCCTGCTTTGGGGGCTATTTCTTTAACAAAACGGCTTTCGCCTACGGCAGCTATGCTTTGGGCTGAATGAATATTTTCCTCTAATAATGCATTTGTTTTACTATATTGAGGAACCAGTTTAAAAACACGCTGCAAGGATTTCAGCTCTTCACGCATGGTTTCGTTTTTCTCAGTAGCTATTTTTTTCTCTTTGATGAAAAGGTCTATATTGGTGTGCTGCAAGTCAAAATCATCATGCTTTGATAGAAATGCGGTGATGTCCTTTTGGTTTTTGAGGATGGACTTTTTCTCCCGGCTTAGTTGAGCCGTAAAAGCAACCGTTGGAAATTCCTTTTCCATTTTGCGAGCCAATGAAGAGGCATGCAGATCAATGAGCTTTTTATCTAAGGGTTTACCGGCAATATCCATTTTGTCTGCCGACTTGGTAAGTACCTTTTTCCATCCTGCTTTGTTCAAAGCTGCCAGTTTCTTTACATCTTCCGGTTTTGTGATTTTTTGCGATTCTGTTACCTGAGATATGATTGCTTCATCAAAACCCAATAATTCACCTAAGACCAGTGATGTTTTGGCTTCTTTAGCTGTTTCATCGGTTTTAAAAAATGATTCATCCGTTATTTTTTGCAGAAAGACATTCAGGTCGTTTTTGTTTTCCTCAAAGAGCTTGCCCATTTTAGCTATCTTATCTTCCAGCACAAAACGACTGATGATATTCAGCACTTTTAGGAGATGCTCGTTCTTGTAGTATTCTTCTGCTTTATTTTTATATGGCTGCAATAACTCCGCATTTCGCTTCCATTCTCTGGCTACTTTGGAAGAAACGATCATCTCCTTCACGGCAGCTTTCACATCACGTTGTATGGCGTCAGACTCAGCCAACGCAGCATCATAGAGCAATGATTGTATATCTGTATTGACATCAATCATCAACCTGGCGTGGAAAGATTTGGCAAAGTCGTTCTTGAGCAAGGTGTTTTTCCTGAGCAGGGCATAGAAAAAGGGAGCGTCAATTTTAGATGCATCACTCAGGCGATGAGCCACTACCAGATGCTCTATTTTTTCGGCCGGTATTTCTGCTTCTTTGGAGAGGAAGGTAATATCATTATGATCTTTACTTTCTTGCAGGTCGGTAATGGCTACCTTACCGGTTAAGTCAGTCACCTGTTTCAGGATATAATCATATTCCACCACTTCGGGTTGTATAGCCGTAGTGATGGTGATATTGATTTCTTCCCGCGCTGAAGCATTAAACCGCACGGCATTTATATCCGATGCAAAGAGCAAGGTCTTCTTTTCCCGTGTAAATACTTTGATGGCAATATCGGCAGTTTTTTTACTCCTACCGCTGAGTTGACTCTGCGACCAGGCTATTTCGTATTTCCCATCTCTATCGGTGATACTTTCTCCCAATAGCTCGTCGCTGCGCATATCCCTGTTGAATGCCCGCACGATGAGGTTTGCCAAAGGGCGGTTGAGTTTGTCAGCCACCCGTCCGAGAACGAGGTTTGGTTTTTGATTTTCTGTCTGCTGTGGCATGGTATCCCTCCTCTATCATGAATCGTTCAATTTATTATACGGTTTTAAAGAAACTATAAAACTTGCCTGTATAAGTTTTATCAGGGTTATTGCTTCCAAAATATCCCTGCGCGTTTGCTGTATCCAATTGGTCAGCATCCACCGATTTGAAGTATGGCTTCTGATTCATGCTTCAGCCCCGAGTAATTTCCTTGATGCCTTCCATCATATCCCCATCGGCAGGATTCATACGCTCAAAGAGCCATTTGATTTGATGTGCTTTCTGGACATCCAGCACTTTACTGAGCCACCGATCAAGGTATTTCTCGTAAATGTTAATAATCTTGTGGCAATGCCCACGGGGCTTCCCTTTGATGGTTACATATCCGCTTTCTAATGAAAGTAGCGCTGATCTGCACGAGATAAAATTGCTTTTATCCGGAAGGAAAATAGTCTCGAGATAACGAACAGTTTCCTTTATTAATAATTTCCTTGTCATATTTTTTTACCAGAGGTTATTAATATAATCACTTACTTTTTGGTACCATGGTTTTAGACGCTCAGGATCTATTTTTTGCTGGCTTTTGTATGTTTGTTCTGTGGAGGAAAGCGGTTGAGGATTTTTGGGATCTCTATTCACATCTTTTGCAATGCTCCAAACAAAACCAGCGTGTAGGAAGAAAGAGTTTCTTGTTTTGGGGTCAGTCGCAGTAATATATAAAATACCGTTTTTAGGTGTCATTGTAAAAGTAATGCCGCCCAAAAAAAATCTCAACCAATCACCTTGAACTGCTTCTATTATAGCCTTTACATGCTGCCAATATGAGCTGCCCCAACTTAGAGGATTAATACTTGGGCTAAACTGATATGAATATTGTTTTTCCGTAGTTTCGGATACACTTTTACCTCTGTTTTTTGAGTAGAAACGTTCGATAGCATCCTGTGCCATATCCATTTTCATCAAATCTCTTGTTATTGCGTGTTCTTCTGTAAATTCACGTTGACCCTCTGGTTTTCCTGTACCCGTTAGAAACTCAAAAAGTAGTATCCCGATAGTTCCTTCTGTATTTGTCTTAAATATTTGTTTCTTTTGGTCTTCAGTCAACTTTGATACACCCGGCATTAATTTTTCAGCGAGTTTAGAAAAAACCGCTATGGCTAATTGTTCAGCTGTTTTATCACCCTCCTTTTTTATTTCTTTAGCCATTTCAGCTACATCTATACTTTGCATTCCTTTCTTATCATTCAATATAAGCGGATTCCCTTTCGCATACTGATATAGGCACACACTATCTGCCATACCTGCTGGATCCCCACTCACCCACCTCCCCAACCACGACATGTAGTACCTAGCCCCATGATACGCCAACCCACTCTCTTCATCGCGCTCCATCCCTGTATATCGGTAGCGTTTGGCGGCGGATTTAATCGCTGCATTTTTTGCCTGATAAGCCGTTGTGCCGAAGGGATGGTATTCTTCGTAGCTGATTACTTCTGCATTGCTATCCAGCTCCAAAGTTGCAGAACCAAGGTGGTTATGAAGCTGGTAGCGTACCAAATGTTCTTCCGATCCGTCGTCTACATCGTTGCGTGTTTCTATCATCACAAAGCGGTGCTGTTTATCCATCAGGCTCAGGCTAATTCGCTCTAATCCGGCATTTGATCCGCTATATTTTCTGTATAGTTCGTAGCCTGCGGCGTAAATACGTTCCTCCTCTTTCTTTGAAGTTATTCCCTCACTATTTGCACTTTCAGATTCTTTTTGTTTTTGTTTAGTATATATCCCGAAAATATAAATCCGCTTCTCTTTTTTGGTGGGTGTTTCACCGGGGTTGGCGGTGTTTTCGGTGATTTTTCGGATGCGCTGGCCTTGCCCGTCATATTGGTAGTAGGTGGTTTCGGGGGCGCCGCCATCGGTACGGCGTTGGCGGATGGTTTTTATTAGTTCTTCTTTAAAGTTCCAGCCCATTTCTTCCAAATGGGGCAGCGCTGTTATAAAGCCGTGCTGCGCATGGTGTGGGTAGGCATAAGTGTCTGAGCCTATTTGTGTGTTTATAAGTCGATTGTTAGCAGCCTGATAGTTATAGTCTCTTGTCCAACTTCCGTCAGGACCGGCCATGTGTTTCATTTGCTTGATATTTCCAACGGAATCGTATTGATAGCTCTGTAAATAATTCCGCACCGCCATCGGGTCGCCCGGGCTTAATTGATGCATAAAAGCGGCATCGTTCCAGTTATCGTAATTGCCAAAAGATAAAACAGAATCGTTTTCCCTGCCGGTAGCTTCCACCAGGCGATAGAGGGCATCGTAGGTATATTCGCAGGTCGGTTCTATTTGCATATTGCTAAAAAACCGAGTTGGTATAGCCTGATCTTCTATATGAGTAATATTTCCTACCGCGTCATAGGTGTAATATAAATCCTGAAGCAGGTCGTCGTTTTGCCGCCTGGTTTCCAGACGTTTCAGCCGGAATGTCTCTTTGTCGTAGAAAAATGTAGTAGTAACATTATTCCCGTAAATGATTTTATTGCGTTGCCCTTTTTCGTTGTAGTTAATGTCCTGGATGTAGGTAGTGGTAAGGGCAGTACCGGCATGAACCACAGTTTCACCATTGAGCAATCCCGCTTCATTGTATGAAGGCGTAATGATGCTTCCATCGGGTGCAGTTTGCTTGGTAATTCTGCCGAGAGCATCTGTTTCAGTAATAAAGGTATAAGGATCGGCTTCAAGGTCTGCATCTAAATTGGCATCTATCCAGTTGGCTACGGCTTTATAGTTCTTGAATAACCTTTTGGTCGTTGATTTGGGTTGTCCTTTAAAGTCGTATTCAGGTGTTTCTATAACTCCGCCTGTGTCATAGTGTTTTACAACCTGCCCTCTGAGGTTTTTTAGTTCGGGATCAGGTTCAATTTCTCCATAGATAATTCTATCAAAAATATGGTCGAGCGCGTCTGCGCCATTGTCACGCAATACTTTATTCTGGGTGGGACGGTGCAGGATATCGTATGTGTACTGAAATTCATGGTTGCGTTCGTCCCAGGTGCGTAAGGGGTTTCCGAGAACATTGATTAACAGCCAGCGCTGCCCGGCATCTATGCTGTTTTGATATACCTTATTGCCCAGCATATCGTATTTGTACTGCATCACCACATTGTTGCGGGCATCGGTGACACGGCGGAGATTGCCTTCGATATCCAAAAGCACCTTGGTCAGGTAAAACTCGTCGGTATTGGTTGCGGTGTTCCGGTTGTGATCAATGGACAAAACCGGCCTGCCCAGCGTGTCGAAATGTTGGACGTTGGGCGTGTCGGCGTGTTTGGCGGCTTTGCCGGCCGCCGCATTTTCCCGGGTGGGGTCCTTGCCCTCAGCAATAAGGTCGGTATCTATCAAGTGGTTGATGCGGTTGTTGTACCAGGAAGACTCCAAGACGGTATCGTTCTGGTCGTAAATCGCTTGCTTCCAGGAATCAAATTCGGTTTTGGAAAAAGTACCATCGGGCATTTCAGTTTTAATGAGCCGCCCTATCGCATCGTAGTACATCAAGGGCGTAACCCCTGTTTCCACTAACTCTTTCAGGTCTTCGTATTGATGCGTTACGGAGAAATAGGGTTCGTATTGTTTGACGGCATTACCTTTATTGTTGAGTATGGTTCTGCCATTGCCTATCCAGCGAAGTTGTTTGGGATTAAGGGTAGCCGTATTAATTTCAGAAACTGAATAAGTATCATCAGTGATTACAGTAACTTGTTTGGCAAGTCCCGGTTCTGCCTGTACTTTCTTCATCACCACCTGCCCAAGCCCGCTGGAGTATTCAAAACTGAGTTGAACGGGTGAATCGTTGTTTTTCTGAAAATGTTCTTCCCTGACAATGGAAGCAACTACTACAGGCTTGCCGGAATTTTTATACGTATCAAAATCATAGACAAATCTTGCTGTGGCATGTTGTAGTAAGTCTTTCCCTAAATTAGTTAATTGAACAGAGTCAGGAGCATTGAAAAAGTTTGTAACCTGAGTTTTTTCGGCAGCAGTAGTAAATTCAGTTAACCCTGTTAAATCATCGGCTTCGTTACCTTTACCAAATACCGCCATAGCTTTTACCAAGCCCAATTCATCGGTAATGGCTTCGGAGATATTGTCATTAGCGTCTTTCATGCGCTGCGGTGAAAGTGTGCGGGAATTAAAAAGCTCTACCTTTGCTTTATTGCCTAATGCATCTTTGGTTTCTTCAATGAAGAGGTGATAGTTGCTGTCATATTTCACCTTCGTTTTAGCGCCATAGGGATCGGTATATGAAATAGGTGTATAAAAACGGTCCTGTGCTTTTACTTCGGTTTCTGCGCCTTCTATAAATTGCATTGTGCCTGAGCGTATCCACCAGTTGTCATCGCCCTCGCTATGGGTGAATTTACCTTCCAGCATCAGGGCTGGATTGACTTTTGTCCCGAAAATATCCGCGATTAGGGCGGGCGTATAAGCCAACTGGTAGCTTTCAAAAGGCAAGCCTTTGGATTCCAATTGATGTAGCTGTAGCGCGCCCGTCAAGTCATTTTTGTAAAAAATGCTGCGGATATGCTCTATAAGCCTTTTTTGTGAAGTGCTGCCTGTGGGCTCTTTTGCTACCTCATGGTATTCGACATCTGCGGAATTGGTCAGTATGTCATCAAAATCGGTGACAGTATAAATAGTGCCTGTTTTAGCTACGCCTTTCAGTTCAAAGGTTTTTACCTCAGAAGGTAGTCGAAGTCGGTATTCGTCATCGCTGATTACATCATTGGTAAATTGACTTTGGGTATAAATAATGGTGGTTCGGTTTTGCGCTGCCCGTGTTTCCGCCGGCAAAGCAGCATCCACGGTCATCCGCGGATAAACCACCGACGCTGATTCCAGCACATTGCCATATTCATCTAACTTAATGTTCAGGGTATGGGCAATGCGTGAGTCTTCAGTATTTCGTTCATAGCTATAAGTAATGGCTTCACTTTCTTTTACTACAAAAATAGCATGTTGGTTCTGCCCTTTAGGTTGTAATAATTCGATGACGCAGTTGTGTGTAGCAACGGAATAAGGGGTTAATTCTTTCTGGCGTTGAGCCGGCGTAGCGCCAACAAGCGGGGCATCTTTTGCAAATACTTCGGAACGCAAAGCCATACTTTTGCAAGCCCGCAAGGCTTCCCGCCATTCTTCTCCACTTAAATGATCAATGATGGAAGCATTCAATCCGGGAGCGGCAATGAGTCTTGCGTCAGGCAATGGAACTTCATAGTTCACAACAGGAAAACCCTGTCTTACCATTTCTTCATACCAGTATTCATGGGCAAACTGGTTGAGGATTTTCTCTCTGCTTAAAAATGCTCCGGTATGAAACCATGATTTTGTAAGGATCGGTTCCTGGTGAAGCTCCCGGTCAACAATATTGTTGGCGCTTCCTTTGACCCAATGGTCGAAATGTTCGGCGTCCATTTGCTCTACCATGCCAAAACCTCTGAATTCCCTTTCGGCATGATCGTAATAACCGTGATGGTATTTGTAAGAGCTGACGAAACGATAACCCGTAATCGTATCCCTTGTTTCGGTTTTTGAAATGCAATGAACAGGGAAATGCAGTTTGGTTACCCATGGTCTGCCTGCCAGTTTGTCCTCGATGTAAAACTTGGTGGAAGGGGTATATTCCAGCGTAACTTCTTTACCCAGATTATTTTTGTAAAAGACCATGATGTGCGGTTTCTTGCTGTTCATCAGGTCAATGTATTTCAGAGGGGCTTGGGCATCTTTGGATAAATTGCTTGACCAAACGATACAAGCGACACCATTACCAAGCAGATCGGTAACCGTTATTTTAGATTGATTGTGTATCTCCGGGAAGGCATCTATCTCAAAAGCTGTGGAGCTAAAACGATTGCCGCTTAAATTTTTCCAGCAAGTGAATTTGTTTTTACCCAGATAAATAATATCGGTGGTTCCTGACCCATCGATGTCCGCCAACCGCAAATAAGCCGGATTAAAGGCATCTGGATGGTCAAAAACGGGCGCGTTATCCATCCCCACTTTTGCCCCGAATTTCCCGTAACACAGGTTGGGCCAGTAACAGACTTCCCCGTTGCGAATTCTTACGATGTCTATCAAACCGTCGCCCGACATGTCCGCCAGGAATACGGTCTGTTGCGGATCGGAAAACACGATATGCGGCCCGGCTTCTTCATCGAAAGGTTTCAGCGTTTGATGGACACTTTCAAAACCTTCTCTCCCGGCGGATTCATACCAGGTAAATACATGATCTTCGGTAATCACGACTTCCGGCTTGCCGTCGCCATTCAGGTCGAGCAACCGGGTATTGGCATCTTGCATATCGATGTTGGGAAGGTTTTTGAACGTTCGAAAGGCTTGCCATTCGTCCTCATCGCTTAGCTCGAAATATCCTTTGGGTTCCGTATTTAAGCTAACCAACTGTTTTCCGCCGTCCGCATCCAGGTCCAGCAATTGCATCCGGCTGCCTAAACCGGCAAAGGATGGCTTGGGGGATACCAGCTTTGCCTGCTCAAATTTGCCATCACCAAGATTGTGTTTATAATACCAGCCATTGGCCTGTTCGGAGAGTATGCCGGATAAGCCTTCATTAAATAAATCGGTGAATTGATATAGCGGTTCATCCAATCCGGCAGGTGCATGAACCAAAGCATCCGGTGAAATGGATTTGATATCTTTGTTCCAATCGTGTTTCTGATATTCAAACTCAGTAGCGGGGAGGTTTTTATGCGTATAGGTTCCATCAGGTTGCTTAATGTATCCATAAGCAGTAATGGATTTTAAGAAACTGAAATCTTCTTCGCTTGAAGTGTCGTATTCAAAGTTGAGGGATTTTACCAAAGCCGAGCCACTTGAAAGTTCAGTAAAATAGTGAAACAGCAAAACCCTTTTGCAGAGTCTTGTGGTTCTTATCTCAAAACCAGGTTTATAATCCGAAAAAGCATCCGTTCTGAAATCCCAATCATTGATTCTCGTATAGGGAGCGTTAGTGTCATACTCTCCGTAATCAAAGACCGTTTGGAACAGGTAATCTGTCTCATTGGGATAGGCTTCATCAAAATTTATGTAGGGCGTTTTATTGCCGTATAGAACTTTTTCTAAATACAGATTAGTGTAAGTAATATTTCCGTTTTCAGTGCGGTTTCTATTGTGCAACAGAGAAGAGTTAAATCCTTTGTCGTCTTCTTTATTATATATGTAATGAGTGCAATTGCCTTTGTCGTCAAAGACAAATTCAGGCAGCCATTCAAAGATTTTATTGGCATCCTGAGGGTCGGCAATCCTTGAACCGGCGCTCCAACCGAAAAGTGTGGTGACATTTTCTTTGGTGATGACCCGCCATTTAATTTCTGGTGAAGTTTTGCCTGACCACCTCTCAATCCTGGCAAATAAACCTTCGATCCTGGGTTTATAGAATCGAATCGTAAACAAACCGTTCGCCGAATCGGTTTCGTTGATGATATAGTTCCCATCCGTATCGACGTTAAAACTACCGTCGGTCTCTTTTTTGAATTCCTGGACCAGGTCTTCGGCCTCGGAAAAGAGAAAGGTATCCGAATCGATAGAGTCAAAATATTGTGGAAGTTTTTTGTCGGTTTGGCGTTTTATGGATGGCAGGCTCAACGTCCACCCTAACCCAAAAACACCATTCCCGGCGCCGGAATTATAAGATAAACCCAATGCAGGTGAAGCTCCCCGAGCAGGAGAGAAAGGAAGGGGTATGGAAAAAGAAGCGGTGCCATTTACAGCATTTACAGAAAACTTCTCATCAATGTCTTTTATAGCACCTCCGCCTTTTGGCAAGGCAATTGAAGGTGTTTCAATCGCATTGGATTTTGTTTTCCCCCTATCCGTTTTCAGGAATTGGGTAGATGAGTTTTGGTTTTCTGTTTGTCTGTTTATCATTAGCGCAAAATTTTAATGACGATTGCCCTTAACAAATTGCCGCCGAGGCGAAGATTTTCTTTTGCCACATAGTCCCCTCCTCATCTAATAGTTTAGTTTCCCCAGGATGTTGTTACATATGGCATCACTTCTCCCGTACTGTCAAGCATTTTTCAAGAATTTCGATGGATAAGGATAACACCTGTGAGAATGCTTTCTATAAACATAACACATCTGTTAAAGGGAGGGCAATACCTTTTAACTCTATTATGAATATTATTTATCAATAATTTATTCATTGCTTAAATTCCATTGAGCACGTTTTGAATGAATCATGATTAACACAATGCAGGACTGCACGAAAGTCAGTGTTGTTCAATGATAATTCGATACATCACACAGTTCGTCATTTTGTTTAAGGAGCACATTAAGAGTTGAAGCTAATCGGGCTCATGACCCGGAGGTCGCTTTCACAAATCGACTCCTCCCAAGATATTAAGGGGGCAGGTCAAGCCGGCCTACGTTTTGTAGCATCACATTGTACCCAAAGAATACAAGCTGTTGCTGCTGTGACCTTCCCCCCGAAAACTAGGCCAGTTGCTCCTAGAGTCCCCCCATGGTAATAAGGCATGAGAAAAAAGGCATCACTATAATACCCGAGCTTGTTAACAAACTGGGGGTTATGGTATAACAATAAAGAGCGAATATAGCTTTGGATAATCGGGAGGCAGATATACATAGCCATGGGCCAAATTGCCGATGTGCTCAGTGTATCTATTTACAGGGAATACGTGAAGGAAGAAATGCACCTCCCAAATGTCCACATTGTCTTGACTCGTTTCTTCAGTGGCACGACTCTCTTCGGTGTTTTCAATGCTGGCAATGCCAAAGGAAATTCGATAGATTTCTTAATGAAATCAAAGTGTAAAGCCTAGAATAACATTCATTGGTTGTCTTTAGAGATCTGCCGTAACACATTAATTAGTCTGTGATCGAGTCCTAGTGATCGCATTGATAGCGCTTACGCAGTTGCACAAATAGCCAGATTGTGCCTTCAAGATTTACTTCCTAGCTCCACTTCAGTTTCCATTAATATCCAGTTTAGTAGCGACTCAAGTCGGCTCTAGGTTCTAGTTCTAGGTCTAGGTCTAGGTCTGAACTGCTAGCTTCTGAGCTATGGCTTTTGGCTTGGAACTTAGAACCTAGAACCAAGTTGAGCAGCAGAGCAACAAAGCACGGAGCCTTAGAACCCTAGAACCAGAACCTAGAACCAAGTTGAGCAGCAGAGCAACAAAGCACGAAGCCTTAGAACCCTAGAACCAAAACCTAGAACTAGAACCTAGAGCCGACTTGAGTCGCTACTAAACTGGATATTAATGGAAACTGAAGTGGAGCTAGGAAGTAAATCTTGAAGGCACAATCCGACTTATCGGGTCACAAAACGATGAAAAGTTCAATAATGGCAGAGTGGACCCCCACTTGACAGGGGGATGCAAAGGAGAATACTATTTTGGTGCTGGTGGAAAAAATTTTTGGGTGGGCCGACAAATAACCAACTTCTGAACGCAACCCTAGCCATAAAGATTATATGTTAATCATCCTCTCCTCATTCAAAGTAAACTATTAATAATAACGCAGTACACGTATCATATGCTATGCGTAGTAAATCCTCTCCAAGAGGGGGGGGGTGCTGATGGAAAAGAAACTCAGTTTAGAGCGACATATCAGATTGGCTCTTTCCAACAGGTATCTAGAATTGATCTTATTGCCGACTGAAAAATGTAACTTCCGGTGCCAATATTGCTATGAAGTTCAACGAAAGGACAAGATGCCTTCTTACGTAGTCGATGGCATCAAAAGGTTGATAACCTTGCGCGCTCCTTCTCTTGCCACTATGAATATTGTTTGGTTTGGAGGAGAGCCTCTGCTAACTAAACCAATAATTGATGAGATCATGCTTCATGCCCTTCAAGCAAAAAAAGAAAGACCTTCCCTCAACTTAATCTCTACTATTTACACCAATGGGTATCTCCTAGACAACAAGACATCCGAGAATCTTGCACAACTGGGAATAGGGTGGTTTCATATGACTTTGGACGGATGGGGTGAACAGCATGATAGTACGAGAAAGAGAGCCGATGGAGGTAAGACATTTGACAGGATCTGGAACAACTTATTGATGTTGCACAGGTCTTCATTGAAAGTTCAATTTCGCCTGAGGGTTCATTACTCGCTCAAAAACTGGGAAAACTTGAAGCTATTGCTTGATAGGGTCAACGATGAGTTCGGCGAAGACGAGCGGTTCGCGTTATACTTTAGGCCTATCTCTCGTTGGGGTAGCCCCAATGACTATCTTATAGAAAAATGCCCCCTGGAGAAACACGAGCAGATTTCTCACTCCCTGAAGAAAATGATTAGAAGTCATAAAATGGTTGCAAACGTCCCCGATGTACCGCTCGTTTGTTACGCCACCCAGGCTAATTCTTTTGTTATCCGTAGCAACGGAGACATACTTAAATGTATTATTCCGATGGATGCACCTGTAAATTTAGTGGGACGAATAAGGGAAGACGGCTCCTTTTATATCGACAGCAAAAAACTCAACCTATGGGTTTCAGCATTAGGGGCCAAAGGGACTGGAATGGCCCGTGCTTGCCCGTACACCCATTCAGTTGAAGTGCGTAAATTCAGAGGCATATGAAGACATTCTACATTACGTGGGATATCACTGACCGATGCAATAAACAATGCCAACATTGTTACATCGGTACTGACAACATGTCGGAGCTAAGTTCTCCTGAATTGGGTCGAGCCCTTGACAAAATTGATTCGACCTTGAATCATTGGGGAAAGATTGGCTTTCTTGCCTTTACGGGAGGCGAGGCGTTGCTTAGAAAAGGTGATTTGCTAGCTCTTATGAACAGGGCCGACACTTTGCCTAGAATTGGTTGTTACCAACTTCTTACCAACGGCTCTCTCCTAACAGAGGAGTCCGTTAGACATTTGAAGGGTTTTCGCAAGCTGGCGGCTATTCAACTATCATTGGAAAGTTGCTTGCCGGAAGTGAATGATGCTATTAGAGGGAAAGGTAGCTTTGAAGAAACGTTTCGGGTCATCAACATGCTGAAGGAGAACGGCTTCAGAGTGAACATATCAACCACTATCAGCCAGTCGAACTATCTTGGCATCCCGGCGCTTATCGAGTGGGCTGATAAACAAGGAGTAGATGAGATCGGATTTGATAGGTTAATGCCTTCTGGTAGAGGCAAGAATCTTTCTTCGCTAACCAAGGAGGAACTCCAGCAAGTGTATAGCGTGATCTACAGTTTGGCATCGAAAACTAAGAAGGTTAGAGTAGTCATGCGCCGTCCTCTTTTTTGTCTAAGTGCTCCCGGAGATAAAGAGATAGGGGCTATGTGCTCAGCAGGGATTAATAACTTGTCTATTTTGCCTGATGGAACAATTTACCCTTGTCGGTGGTTACCGATTCCTGTGGGGAACATTACAGATGTCGATTTGGACCAGATGTGGCATAATACTCCCGTGCTTAATAGACTTCGCGAAAAGAACGAGCTTAAAGGTAAATGTCACGCTTGCCCGTTTCTTGCAAGGTGTAGGGGTTGTCGTGGAATGGCGTATTTCCAGAGCAGCGATTATCTCGAGGAGGACCCTCAATGCTGGCGCTAAAAACCGACGACAAGATCAGCCTTGTTCCCAACATGGCTTTACATGGCGATGCCAAGCACGACTTCTTCCTCGCATTCAATGTCATAACGGGAGAGCAGTTCCGGCTAAACTCCACTTCTTTTTGGGTGATGGAGTCAATTGTGGAAAGTATTGAATTGTCTAAGCTAAAAGAATCGTTCTTCCAGAAATTTGAAGTCGATAGAGCGCGGGGTGAGAAAGACTTAGGTAATTTAGCCACCCAGCTTCTAGATCTGGGTCTGGTAGAAATAACGGGAGGTGAAAAACAATGAAGAAAACGAATTACACGAAGCCGGTGGTTGAGAAAGCTGAGCGCTTGGTTTTCCCCTGTGTAGATGAAGGAGATGACATAGAAGCGAGATATACGTGCAGTGGCACAGGATGGAACTCGGGAACGAGCCGGGGCTGCCTTGACGGAATGGATGAGGGAAAGAAGGGCAAAAAGTTAACCAAAGACGTTTCATAAGATCCCAATTCCGCCGAAGTGACTTGAACTTTCTCTTAGTCTAAACTTGGGAGCAGAGCCGCAAAGGTGGCGCATCGCTTGTAGTTCGGTTTTTTGGCTGATATAGGAAATCCGAGCTAAGAATACCCGATCTCGTGCAGGATTTGTAGAGGGATGGCCGGGGTGAAATCTTTGTCTATGACCATGTACTTGAAATGGTGAACAGGCTTTTTGGAGTGGGTAATGATGGAATATTTTTCCAGTTATTCTCTGAGCCAAGCGGAAGCAGAGACTAGTTTGGTTAACAGACAAAGCTCATTAGAGATTGTGAACATAAAACAAGTCTTAGCTAAGATCGATAGCCAGAATTTCCCTAGATACGTTTCCCAGATGGCCTATGAGGTGTCTTCAAGGGATGAGATAAAAAGAACGAAGGCCCATGAGCTAATGAAACTAGCTATAAGATGGGCCTTTTTGTTGGATTTCTATTATGAAACTGACCGTCCGATCTATCTTGAAGAGGCTGAGAAACAATTATGTGAACTATACCAACTGATTCCTCAAGAGCACTGTAACGACCTTATCTCTGTAGAAAGGAAAACGAGAAAATATTTTGATTTTGAAAAACATTTGCGGAGTAGAATTCAGGCTAATGATAGTTTCACAGGAGGAAACATAATACGATATCTTTATGGAAAGTCTGGAGATGCCTTGTTTTATGGAAGATTATTGAGAGCGGTCACTCCTATGTGGAGTCTAACTAACGAATTGCGCATTCAAATCATCTTGGGGGACATAGGCAAGGATATAACAGATTACGAGAACGACATTAAGCAAGGACTGCCAAATGTCCTGTACTTGTTTTTCTCAGGAAAGGTTGAGAAGAGCAGTATACCGCAAGACATGAAGGGAGCGGTAGGGTTAGCTAATAGTATGGGAGTTGCCGACAGAGTCTTAACGCTAGCAGCCAGAGTAAAAGAAAAGGCTTTAGCATCTAAAGATTTGGGCCGCTCGCCGACCTTAAGGGAGACCATTGTCGAACATTATGGCCGCATAGAACGACTCCTGGGGTCTCAGCTCGGGTGACACGCGCGTGACAACTTTTGATTGAGCCAGCATACTTGCTTTGCCAGCAAGGAGACTTAGTGCCCAGATGGAACTAAAGCAATTCGTACCACGAATAACCCATGGGCTTCGTCAAGGGTTGGAACATGTTTATGGGTTTATCCCCCCTTCCATCCGCTATGGAAGCGTGTTCAGGGAAACCTATGCCTTCCTTCAGGAATCCCAATGGTGGAGTAGGGAGAAGCTAGAAGAATATCAGATTCAGCAATTGAGCACTCTTCTTAATCATGCCTATTCGAATGTGCCTTATTATCGAAGAGTTTTCGATGAAAGGGCATTAAAGCCGAAGGATATTCTGAACGTAGATGACCTGGGGAAATTGCCCTACCTGACCAGGGATATCATCCAGGAGAACCTAAAGGATTTAATGGCAACGAACTACCACAAATCAAAGTTTCGTTATCTAACCACTGGTGGTTCTACCGGTAAGCCATTAGAATTTTATACCGAGAGGGGTGTAACTGAAGCCAAGGATTGGGCTTTTATGCTGACTCAATGGAAAATGGTAGGGATAACTTTGAGCGACAAAATCGCTGTCTTGAGAGGCAAAGTAGTTGACTCGGCCAACAAGGGTAAGTTTTGGGAATATAGTGCAGCGAGCAAGAAACTGATTCTGTCCTCTTATCATATGATAGACGAGACTATACCAAAATATGTTGAGAAAATCAGGAAGTTCAAGCCCGACTTCATTCAGGCTTACCCCTCAGTCGTTACAATCTTGGCGCGATTCATGAAGGAAAACAATGTTGAGCCCTTTCCCACAATCAAGGCAATAGTATGCGACTCAGAGAACCTATACACTTGGCAGAGAGAGATGCTGGAGAAAGTATTTCAATGCCGGTGTTTCGACTTCTACGGTCATGCTGAGCGAGCGGTTCTGGCCGGACAATGCGAAAAGGGCTCTTATTACCACCTGTTCTCAGAATATGGAGTTACAGAGATAATTGGCATTGATGGCAAGCCGGTTACTGACGAAAATAGGGGGGGCGAGGTTGTTGCTACTGCACTGAATAACTTCGTTTGCCCTCTGATAAGATACCGCACAATGGATTTGGCAGTGCCTACAAATGATAAATGTGAGTGCGGACGGGGCTATGCGCTATTAAAGAAAATAGAGGGAAGGTTGCAACAGTTAATTGTTTCTAAAAGAAAAGACCTGTTACCTCTTACTGGGGCTTATGGCTTGGTTGCTAAATCCTCTGAAAATGTTAAAGAGGCTCAATTTTATCAGGACAAAGAGGGAGAAATTATTTTGAATATCATTGAAAGAGAAAGCTACACAGATAGAGATACTCGAAACATAAAAGATAGCTTCTATAGAAGGTTCGGAGATGAGTTCAACTTGAACATTCGTTTTGTGGAGTCTATTCCCCGTACCCAGAGTGGAAAATACCGTTTCTTGATCCAGAAGCTGCCAATTGAGTTTGGGAACAAGGAAAATTTAGCTGCCGAATGAGCGAGGCAAAGGCGAAATAGTCAACCACTTTGTACTCTCCTTTTGGAAATATCATGACGAGTTATAGTACATACATTCGTCAGAATTGTTGAGTAACAAAAAGATGAAAAGTGTCCCAAAATACGATAAACTAACGATGTCTAGGAGATGGACTATTAGGTAGTGTATCATTTTGAAAGTCAAACAAATTTTGAGCCCCTTGACATCCCCTTTGAAGGCATAGTATATTCTTGGTAGTAAGTTGGAGAGGCGGTTTGCTGCGACCTATGGTTGACCTTCTTCAGGAACTCACACTTGAACTAGCAGAGCATTGCCAAGCGCGAGGGTTAGATGCTGGCAAGGTGAATTCTGCTATTAAGGACATGCTAGGTGGTGACTCAATAGTCGACTTCTCTATCTGGTCTGGCCCTGTCCCGAAAATCGCAGATGACCTAGTGCTTGATGTTTTTATCTTGGGTTCCCACTATCTTTATAATTATGAGCGAAGACCGTCCGAAATGGCCCATACGCTACCCTTGTGGAGGATACATTACCTGACTTTCAGGCCTGTAACGAGTGAGGACGACTTATATGTTCTCCTCATATACCACCCAGGAAAGGGTTCCCTCTTCTATCTTTGGACACGCAGTCAAGGGCTTGACAGGGTCAAGAGATTCCGTCAAAGTCTTCTACTTGCAATGAAGAAAAATGGAAAGGAGAAGGATTAAATGTCCACTATCGATATCGATTTGTCCATACAACCAACTGAAGGTATGTTTGAAATTCCCAAGGAGATACCACTGGAAGAACTCTCCCAAAAAAAACTTCGTGAATATTTATACGCCTTAAAGAAAACGGCGTGGACTGCACTGACAACAATGCTGCTCTCAATTGTGGTTGGAGTGCCTGCGCTATGTGCCTTGATTGAATTTCTGCGAACTGGTGGGGCATTCATGCATCCATACCTAGCGATGTTCTTAACTCTCGGCTCAATAGGCTTATTCTCAATTTCTGTATTCTCTGCCTTTAGGGTAAAGAGTCAGCTGCAGTCCGCAGTGGGGGGGCTTTTACGAGTCTACCAAGAGACGCTCTGAGGGCTGTGTCAACTTATTTGAGAACTGAAACTGGAGACCCAGTAGGCAGAGCAGACATTGCTATTGGTTTGCTCCTTCTAATCTTTGCTATTATTGGGACTGTGCCAAATTTAGTGTTGGAATTGGTTCGCTTGATCCTAAATAGACAAGCACCAAGTTGGACAGCAGCAATACCATTAATTGCATTGGCATTTCTTGCACTTTTTTTCGACCGTAGCCTAAGGCTAATCCCTCCAAGGCGACCTCACTAACTTACACATCAATGAATTAGGGATATTATTTCTTCGATAGTCCAACTATGATTAGTTAACTTGGCTGCCATTGCTGGTGTTTTCGGATATGGATTAGTTAAGGTCTTGTGTGGGCGAGCGAAGTTGTAATGCATGAAGTAAAGAGCTAAAGCGTATTCGTGGTTTTTCAATTTCTTTGAAAAGGCATTGGTTAATCTCGTGAACCGCCTCATGCTCATTCGCATTGTAAGATTCTGGCGCTCTACATAGCTTGTCGAAATCGCTTCAGAATCAGGCTTGCCTTGTACAGTATGCTTTTGAGCACTTATGCATTTAGCCAAGCTGTAACGCCTTGCGCCTTCAGATTCTTGTCCATATAACTTAACAAGCATCCCATAATCTATATCTGCACCAAAGGCGTGTTCGACTGCTTCTAAATACATTGCGTGTCCATCGGTAGTGAGTTGAACTCTATTTGCTAATCTGTTCTTTAAATTATTAAGGAACTCATAGGCAGAATGTTCGTTTCTTAATCCAACTAACCAAGTAGGAACTAACTTTGTATCGGCGTCTATGGCTGTGAATGTCCAGACATCGCCATAACCAAATTCGCCATTATGCTGTGCCGGTACATTCTTATCCTTTGCGTAAACGAAACTCCAGATTTCATCGCATTGGAGCTTTTTGCATGGTAAATTGCACATCGTTTTATCCTGATACTCTAGGCAAGCAGCACCAACTTCTCTGAGTAGTTTAATGACCGTATTAATGGCTGTTCCGGTTATGCGAGCGGTACTGCGTATGGAGTTACCTTCACAGAGGACTTTTATTATTTGTGCTTGGCGGTCTACATTTAGTTTATTCATGTTCCTATCCTCTTATTCTAATTGATTAAATTATAGCACATCGCTCAAGCATTGTCAATACCTTTACACTAATATTTTGGAATAAATTTTACATACTCGTCATGTCTACTCTTGACTTTATGCTTGGTCTATGATAATATTTTTGTAGAGAAATTACAAACAGTGAGGTGATTATAGATGTTTGAAGAAAATGACGAAAATATTAGCGCCTTAAAAGAGGAAATTAAGAAGGATTTCTCACAGATTACTCCGATAATTTATACAGTTCTTGAGACTGCCCAATCTGTTGTTCCTGAGTGCATAGAGTTATTTAATAAACATTGTGGCAATGACAGCCCAGATGCAGGGAAGATATACCGGTTGATCCATCCATCATTGATGAGAGCCATAATGCAGATATTACTCAATAGTAAGAATCTAAAAACTAAAGCAGTAATTGACCATGATAACTACGATATAAAAGCTGATTGGGAACGTATAATATTGTCAAACAATGGGTTGGCTGGCAAGTATGCTGGCCGTAATTACAGACTTCTGAAAGCATTGAGGAGTAAAATAATTGGGAACATATTGCCCCCACCTGGGCAATCAAGAAAGAAAAGCAATTACTACTGTAACAGTCATCTTCAACAGTTTAGAATGCCTCTTTACCCCTCTGAGGGAGGTTGCGAACTACCAAAGCACAACGTAATATACTTATGGGATAATCCGACTGCAAATTCAGTATCTTTATACTTGGTTTGCCCAAAATGGGGAAAGGGCAATAAGGCAGTAGCTTATTTCATTGACCCTATTGAACATCCTGCACTTTCAATTAGACCACCTGTTGAACCGGACGAAATAGTGTCAGAGCTTGACCTTGAAAAGTTACGATATGATATAAATATTTTATTGAACGGAGACACCCAAGATGAATCAAACGAGAACGATTTACGGGAGTAGAATTGAGCAAGCCCGTAAGCTTAGCGGGTACACACAGAAACAACTTGCCGAAAAGATAGGTGTCAATCAATCAGCTATTGCTCAGTATGAGAAGGGGAAAACCATCCCTTCTGATGATGCACTAAAAGCGATTGCTGAGTTAACCCGCTTCTTACCCTCTTTTTTTGAACTTGCTCCATTGGATGAATTCCCCGAAGGAAGCTTAGCATATAGGGCATTAAGGTCTGTAACAGCAAAGGAAGCAGACAAGGCATATTTTAATGCCAAATTGATGTACGAACATATTTCTATAATGGCAAGGTCTTTCGTTCTACCCCGTGTACAACTGCCCCTACTAGGGGAAAAAGCTGAGAGGTCTGCTGAGATAACAAGAGCATCACTCGGGATAGCACCTGATTTACCCATTAAGGACCTCACTAACCTATTGGAGAGAAATGGCGTTGTCATATTGTCACTACCTATATTCCTCAAAAAGATAGATGCTTTTTCGACTTGGGTAGAACTTCAAGGTAACCGTCCCATCATTGCAGAAAGTTTTGGCAAACCTGGAGACAGAGTAAGATTCAGCATAGCTCACGAACTTGGACATCTTGTAATGCATCATCCGCCGAAAATAACTATTAAACTTATGGAGAAAGAAGCAAATAACTTCGCATCATCCTTTTTACTACCAAAGTGCGTTATGGATAGTGAACTTATTAAGCCTCTCTCTCTATATACCTTAGCCCAATTAAAGCTAAAATGGGGTGTATCCATGCAAGCTCTAATTTTTAGGGCACGTGATTTGAAGATAATAACTGAACGGCAGGCTACTTACCTTTTCACCCAAATGGCAAGTCATGGTTGGAAAACACGTGAACCTAATAACCTGGACATCAAGATTGAGACGCCACAACTATTCCGTAAGATGATTGATGGATTATACGATAGCCCGGACAAATACGCTGCAGATATGTGTCTTAGTGATAGTCGTGTTTCAGAAATGACATTATTCGCTTAGTTTTGCTTTGCTCCAGCGTGCCTTAGCTGCTTTTTGAGCTATTTCTTTGCGTTGCTCAGGTGTTAGCTTGTTAGCCCTAGCATGACCACCTTTTATCCCCCCAAGATGACCTAGGGCCTTAGCGTCAAACGTCTTTGCTTTGGTTGCTGGGTTGGTCTGTTCAGGTTCAATTTGCCCCGTTGCTTCCTGTACTACCCTAAAAGCGGTAACGGCAAAGTCGTGTTCTTTTTTCTTATGCCTTGCCATATTATAAGCGTAAACCACCGCTCAAGCATTGTCAATAACTGGAGATTTCAAAATGATACACTACCGACTATTAGCCCCCGCTAAAAAGGAATAGGAGCACGCGATGAAGCAAGATCTATTCGCTAATGTCAGTCCGGAGCGCAAACGAGGGAGCCAGACTCGAGATTCAGTCACGGGAACAGTCTATCCATCTCGAAACAAGACATACCAAGCGTTGGCTTACAGTTTTGGACTAGACCCAAACGACCAATACGGCTGGTATACATTGTGCCGCATGTTCCCAGGGCGCTTTGTAGATGTGAAGATGGGTAGGCCGATAGACTCTAATGGAAGTCTCATTTGAGGGCTGGTCTCGGTTGCACCTTCTGGTTTTTGGTTCAAATCGGTAACCTCTGACCACAGATTTCCATCGCAGCTTTGTATCTAATTCATACTCAGATTACAATAGTGTCAACTGCTATACTACAGGCTGAGGAGCAACGGACTTTATGACCAAGGAACGGATTCATCATATCCAAGCAGTTGTGGGGCCTTTGTATCGTATGGTTGATACTGATCCCATTGGAGCAGTCAAGCAAGCACGTTCCTTGGAAACCACTCAGCACCTTGATCAGAGTGAAGTAGACGCCATTAAGGGCGCGATTTTCATCGACGCGGGTAATAAGCTGCAGGATGCCGAGGTTGTCTCCGAAGGAGTCGCTTTGATACGCGCGCTTCAGAAGCTGCATCCCGAACGGATGGATATCACATACAATCTTGCGAACGGGTTGAGCGCTCTAGCTCAGATTACGAAGCTCCCCATGGGGCAGTGGTACTTAAAGACGTCGGATTATCGACGGGATGCTAAATTACATTTTGAGTCAGTCGGACAATCGAAGCAGGCAGAATCCGGTATAAAGGCACGTGCCAAGACTAATCAGGCGAACCTACTTAACCAATCGTTCCGATGGCTGGAAGCGTATGAACTCTACCGGGAAGCAATCCGACTTGACCCAAAGAATGTAATCGCGGCATCAGGTGCGGTCAAATTGTTATTACACGCCGCCGATAGAAGACTTGGCCACAGCAAGATACTCAAAGCTTTGGCGGCACGATATCTTCGGCTGTTCCGTGAGCATCAGAGCCTGCTAAGTGAATACGGGGGAAGTCATGCAGAGAAGATACTTGACGAATTGCCAAGCGGTCTTGATATAGATGTAGATGTCCATTGGCCGCCAGACCTAAGCAAGGCAGACGATTTTACCAAATTTGTTGCCGGTAATGACCTGTCTTTATCGTTGACTATCGAGGGTTTGAATCCGGATCTCCGTTATTGGGATTCTCTCTCTATTCAGTCAATTCATGAGGATTTAGATACACCGTATGGCGTGCCTCCGATATTTGCGATGTTCAACGTGCTGAAGGCTGACTATTTGGCTGCACGTTGGCTTGCCTACCAAGCTATCCTCGATCTCGCTCGGGAGAGTGGGTCGTATGCCGATACCCTTGACTACGCCATGTACGGCATTTGTGAAAGCCTCTTCACGCTTGCACAGCGTTCTGCGATTGATATCTTGGACCGAATAGCTGTTGCTGCAAGTGAGTACTTGGGACTAAAGGAGTTGCCGAGTTCTATCTATTTCTGGAAACGATGGCACGTTACTGAAGGCCGTAGTCTGAAGAGACCATTAGAATGGCAACCCGTCATCACAAATGAGATTGATAAAGGAAATACCGCTCTGATTGCTCTTGCCGAATTAGCAGAAGACATTGCAGTCGGTGGATATTTGCAGCCCAAACGGACGCTTCGGCACGAATCAACGCACCGATTTGTCATTCTACATGATATGGGAGGCTCTGACTCCCGGGAAAGTCGGTACGTTACGCATTTTAATGTGGAGGATTTTAAAATACAGACAATTAGTGCTCTTAAGCTTGTGCGCGCTGCCTTGTTTTATTTCGTTGAGATGATCACCATTCACGAGACACAACTTGAAAGAGAAGAAGGGTTCTCTGTACCATTGGAGGTACCACCACATCATTGGATTCGCGGTGACGAGGAGCAAGCAAGTGGATTGTGAGGAACATAAGCATTGTTGGCAAAGGCGGGGGGGGGGGTGAAGGAATGAGGTGGTCACTGGAGTTTGGACGGGTTATTAAGAGCGGTTCTGCTCTTGAAATATAAGACAGCTAGAGACTATTCGGTAGAACACTTTTATCCAACACAACATTAGTCCAAGGACTTTCTCTGTCGCAAGCCAACTGCCTGCTGAAAGTTCAAAGAAAGCATGCGTGCCTGCACTTTGTGACGTTCTGTGTGATATGCCTGATTGCCATTGCGCCAAACTGACTTTGGTGCACTAATCAAAATCTAGGCGGTCTTTCATGGTGGCTAAGGTGTTTTGCCTGTGGGTTGAAACGGGGAGCATGTCTTGTCCTACACGGATTATTGCGGATCCCGCGGAGTTGCTCTATGCCAGCTAGCATAAGCAAAGTCAACTGTCCTCATCCTATTGTCTTTCTCCTCTTCCCACCCTGACGTTTAGTCCCGGGAGTGGGGAGCCGCGTTTGCTCGTGCCGCCGTTTCATTAAATAGTCATGCTGTTGCTCGGAATCATTTTTAAGCATTCCCTCTACGTCCGCTCCGGGATTGAGATATTCAAGTAGCTTGTAGTTTACCATCTTGAACAGACTAGCAAAGGTACGCTTGTCCTTATATGGTAGTGGCGACATGCCTTGCTGCATAAACTCCCAGGTTGCTATATTTGCTGGTTTAAGGATGTTCTCCGCCTTGCTGGTGAGAAACACATTTACTACCCTGCGGTCACTCCTGTCTCTTACCCTTCTGAGCAGACCAGCTTTGACCATGCGGTCGGCTATCATACTGACGCTGTTTGCGCTACGTTCTAACCACCGGGCTACATCAGTTATTCTAACAGGCGCATCACCGTATTTTATAGTCACAAGTACTAAATACTGCTCCATGGTAAGCCCTTGTTCCTTAAGTATTTGGTCCAAACAATTCTTAAACCGGGTGTAGGTTTGGTACATCATGCGCCACAATGTCACACTTAGATCTTCAAGTTCAGAATCTACCATTATATTTAGCCTCTCCTTTACCTTTAGAGTCCTCTTTAAGACAATAGTAGCACTTGCAGGGAGAGGCATCAACAAACCAGGTGATGAAAGGTATTAATCAGAGAGGGAATTGGCTTCGAAATGCTGTATTTGATCATTGAGCTATTCACGCATTGAACAAAACTGACAAATGTGCAGTTGCGTCCACTCGGAACACGATACCGGAGAAAATGGACCCATAGAACGCATGCAAAGACAAAGCTGACCAAAATCAGAGCAATAGCGGCGTCCTAACAGAATTCTAGGATATGTATTGTATTAGTATTGCCTGGCGTCGCGACAGAGAATGGCAATCCAGGCTCAATACCCAGCGTCAACGGAACACAAACTTTCTTTCCCGTCCTTGGTTCAACCAGGCTCTTCCCATTTATTTTGCTTTGTTGAACGATCTCTTTCGCGCTTTGGATGATGTCTTCGAACCGCTCGGGCTTCTGATCGACAAGCACTGGATACACACCTCTGTAAAGCATTAGCTTGTTTGCGCTTTTCTCAATATCGGTGATGGCTATTATTGGCTGAGCAGGTCTGTACTTGGAAATCTTCATTGCCGTATCGCCCGATGAAGTGCTGACGACAATCACTGGCGATTCCAAGTTTCGTGCAAAGAGGACGGCTGACTCTGCGATGGCTCTTTGTTTGGTAATTTCCTCTTTGTCCAGATCAGTCCCAAGTAGGGTCTCCTTGATTGTCGAGAGCGCACCAAGATACCTCAGAGACTCTCTTTCAGTTCGTTGCGATTTTTCCGCTTTCAAGGCTATCTGCCTCATTGTAGCTACGCACAATCGAGAGTTCTCGCTTGCTGCGGTCTCCTCAGACAGCATCATGGCGTCCGCGTAATTGAGCACAGCCGTTGCCACATCGTTTGCCTCCGGCCTAGTTGGTCTTTCGTGCCCCTTCTCACACATCGAAAGCAACATTTGGGTCGCTATGATCACTGGCTTCCCTTGCTGAATCCCTCTTCGCGTCAGATACATTTGGATTAACGGAACATCCTCAGGGGATTTTTCTACTGCCAAGTCACCTCTGGCAACCATTACGCCACCAAAATCACGGACAATGGCGTCCAAAATTTCATACTCCCCATTTGTATCTGTTGCCACTGCTTGATACGTCTCAACCTTGGCTATTAAGATGGGTATTCGCCTTTCTCCAGTCACATTGTCTGGATAATAAATGTACTGGTTAGCTATATTATCAAGCATGTTTACATCTGAAGACTTTCTGACAAAAGAAAGTGCAAGGAAATCAAAAGCATTCGATATGCCTAGCTTCCTCAAATTCTGAATCACTTCAATATCAACGTCGGTTAGCGTGTTCTCATTAACGACCGTGTCAGGAAGATTGAATCCCTTGTTTTTTTTAATGAACTGCTCGGACGAAGAAACTACCTTACAAATCAGATTGTGCTGTTCAACCTTCTTGTCTATGACCTTTAGTCTTATTTTCCCATCGTCAAGAAATATTTTATGGTTCTTTTGTATATCGCTTACAAAACCGTGATATGTCACAGAGCATCTTTCTTTACTGAAGCAACCGCTATCAGTCGTAAAGGTTATTTCATCGCCTGTTTGTATGGGGATGGGCTGAGGTAGGTCGCATATCCTGATCTTCGGCCCACAAATATCAAGAAGCATTCCGATGGGTCTTTGCATCTCATTGCTTATGTCCCTGACGTCGTCGACGATTCTCTTGACATGCTGATAACCTTCACTCTGAAGATTAGACGGGTGTTCGATATGCGCAAGATTGATTCGAATGACGGTAGCACCCTCTTGCACAAGTTCACCCAGATATCTCTTGCTGTAAATGTCAGAGCCACCGACAGTTGCAATTATGCAAGTTTTTGGTAAATCCAAGGGCTTCGATTTCAATATCTTTGCCATATATGAACCCTCCGCCTCTATTCATTGGATTGTTTGGCTATTATAAAGCAATTGGGGTCACTGTGTCACGACTCTGACGTCACGGCACGCACATTCTTGTGACCGTGCACCTGAGGTATGCCCCAGCATCATCTCCATTTGCTGCATTGGTTGCAACCACATTGCACAATCACTCATTTTGTGTTGGGCATGCGGCAAAGAGGGAATTGGCTCAGCAATGGCGAAAAACCCACCTTTTTCCAAAACATGTCTAGTTCCAACGTTTACCAAAGTTATTGACAAGAAATAATCTTCAGACTACAGTTTAGACAAAGCCTTTTTGCAACTTTCCAGATATAATGTTAGGAAGGCTCTCGAGATGGGGCCTGTGGGCGTGTTATCGTAAAACAAAAAATGCAAAAGAATAACTCTATCTATTCTGGTAGGAAAGGAGACGCAGAATGAAAGATCCATTTTGGGGAGAATCAGTTGTTCTTAGGGAGGTACGAGATGCCTTTGTTGCACAAGGCGGTGGCAAACTGGAAGTTATCATTGGTGTCAAATGGGGCCATACGATTAAAGAAGTGATAAAAAAGTTGAAGGACATGCGTATAGAGGGTGTCAAGGCCACAGACCTTTACGTCTTGGCTAATCTTACTGAAAAACAAGTGGATGAGCTTGCCAAGGAAGAAATGGTCTTCAAGATTTGGCACAATAGAGAAATGAAACCCATGGTAGACCAGTCTTCAGTTACAATAAAAGCTTCAGCAGCCTCACAACTGTTTGGTGCAACAGGAGATGGGATAAGCTGGGCAGTGCTTGATACCGGCATCAAGGCTGACCATGACTATTTTAAGGATGAGCCACATATTGTGAAGAATGACCGATACAATTCCACCGATGAGCCTTACGATGACACCGTGGGACACGGCACTCATGTTGCCGGGATTATCCGCAAGATAGCACCAAAGACAACGCTCTACGATTTTAAGGTGCTAGGGAAAAGGGGCGGTACATCATTTATGATTATAGAGGCTATGTACCTGATAAGGAAGATGAATCTTGAGGCTAGGCGATTGATAATCCATGGGGCTAATCTGAGCCTGGGCGGGCCAGTGCCGGTGGGCAGTTATGGGTGTGGGTTTTCACCTGAATGTCAGGAGGCGAACCACTTAGTGGATTCAGGGGTGGTTGTCTGTGTGGCCGCCAGCAACGACGGATATAAAACCTTAGCTACTATCGCTAGTGGTAACGAACTTGAGTATTTTCCTACTTCCCTGGACATGGGAATATCCGATCCTGGTAACGCAGAAAAAGTGATTACTGTAGGGTCAACTCACAAGGCTTCCCCTCACCAATATGGAATCTCTTATTTCTCTTCCAAAGGGCCTACCGGCGACGGGCGCTTCAAGCCCGATGTGGTGGCGCCAGGGGAGAGAATAAAATCTGCAGGCATAAAAAACAAACACGACACAGTGGAATTAAGCGGTACCAGCATGGCTACCCCGCATGTCTCGGCGGCTATAGCCCAGTTCCTGTCAGTTAAGCAAGAATTTATTGGATGCCCGGATAAAGTCAAAGAGATTCTGATGAGCACCTGCACTGACCTCGGCCGAGACAGGTATTTTCAAGGTGCTGGCCTGATTGATGTCCTAAGAATGATTCAAGCGGTCTGATAAGGGGGCTTGATATGCTCTTGAATGTAGCCTTTCTGGACGTCTTTCACGGGGATTGTGCCGTTGTCACCTTTAACCAAGATGGGAGGAAGGCCTGCATCGTGGTTGACGGGGGCGAAAAGCGTGACGCCGCCAAGAGGCTGGCTGCGTATCTTAAGCACGAGAAGGTCGAGGTCATAGGCTTGCTGGTGGCAACGCACATTGACTCAGATCATGTGAACGGACTGGTGCAATTCCTCAAATCGGAGAGCGGTAAGACTACTAGCTGGAATAAGGGAAAGGAGAAGTGCATTAGATATTATTGGGGGCCGAAGCCGGACCCAGACTGGGCTCCTCCGCCGCCAACAAGAACAAGGGGTGCCTCAATATCACCCTCGTTGACTCCCCAGTTGCAAACCATGGACTTTGTTATTCAGAGCGTTGAACAGAACCAGCAACTGAGTGATCTGGTGCAAAAACACATCATTGATGCCGATAACATTTACTACCCCTCCCTCAAGGAGATGCCCCCTCTCGATATTTTTGACGGTATCAGCCTTGAATTCCTGGCACCGGATGTACAGATTCTAGATAGCACCATACAGAAGATGGCTTTGAGCGTGAGTAATCTCCCCTACAAGCAGACACTATCCAAAAAGGCTCCTGCTGGAAGGAGGCGGCGTCTGACCCTCGCAGACCTGCGCGGCACCCTGGCCATGAACGCCGAGCGTATAGCGGAAATTGCCAAACGGAACGCCAACAACCAGAGCATTGTTTTTAGGCTTACGCCGGCAGATGCCTCTGGGTGGAGCTTTCTCTTCACCGGAGACGCTGAGGAGGAAAGCTGGGAGATGATGAGGCACATGCCTCGAGCGAAGAAGAAGTTGGCGGCTAGGGTGTTAAAGGTGCCTCACCACGGAAGTATTAACGGGATTAATAAGGCATCTTTCAAGGTAATTAACCCAGAATACAGCATTATCTCTGTGGGACAAAAACACGGTCTACCAGACGGTCAGACATTGAATCTGATTAAAGGGGATAGGAAGAGAAAACTATTCTGTACGGAGAGAAACAATAGCGGAACCGAACCAGGACCATGTGGTGAGAAAGAATGTATCAGGAAGGAAAAATCGTATTTTAGAAGCATCCGATTCTCTATCGACACGGACACAGGAGAGGAAAAGATTGACATATTTACAATTAATGCAAAGCTAGGGGGCATCGAAATTAAAACTGGTGATATTTGGTGTCGTGAGAACAAGTGGCCGACTTAGGTCCTGCTTATGTCACCGAGGAGTTCTAGGTATTGTCCCCTTGGTGGATCTAAATTTGTGAAGTAACCGAAGTTAGCTCTGTTTAGCAATGCCTACTACTATCAAGTGATAATACGATCGAAGTACCACGATTGGATCCTCTAATGCCCCAACCTGTTTGTACAATATAGCGTTTTGTGACTCCTTAACTCCCCAGTATACCTTGGACATCGAGCTGATAAAGCCAACTTTTCATCGGAAAGTGACCTAACAACTCTGCCAAATGTTGAGCTTGATGATTGCTTCGTGCAGACAAAAGTATCCTGGCATTAGCGAGCACTGACTTCTAGATATCAGAAGCGGCGTAGTCTATAATAGATTCGTTGGAGTGGAAATCACAGATGAAATGTTATTTCCAAGGCTGTGCCAAAGAAGGGACAACGAAAGAACACATTCCGCCAAAAGCCTTTTTCCCTGAAGACCAACGGGAACAGTTGATTACCGTAAGATCCTGCAGAGATCATAACACCGAAAAATCAGGTGACGATCTCTACGCTCTCGCACAGATTTGCCTGAATAGCTCACCTCGGAACCGGGCTCGGGAGGTCTTCATGAAGTGCATCTCACCACAACTTGGATTTAATGAGAACGCATTTCGAAAACTTTTGATTCGGGATTCGGTCCTGTTAGGGAATGGAGCGGTCAAATACAGAGTTGATATTCAAAGGCTCGATAACTTTTTCAATGCTCTATCCTGTGGCTTAATCTGCCACGTCGCTAAAGATCAGCTTCCCGAGAATTTCTCAATGCAAAATATTTATCACAATTTGCTCGACGAGTCATTGTCTCTCGAAGAAACTGAGTTGATAACGTTAACGGAACGGTTTTACGAGAGTGAGACTCCAGAAATTCTTCATTTTGGTGAGGCAAAATTGCACAACGAAGATATCTACACAGCGAAGGTATTTGGTATTGCGGGGTTTCATTCTTCTATCACAATTGTGCATCTATTCTTTGGACATTTTAAGGTCACTTCAATGCTTAGCCGTATATGGCACAACAATCGCATGATGAACAAGACTCTGACGACTGAAATTTAGGAGCATAATATGCCGCGTGACTGCTTTATTATCATGCCCTTTTCTGCAACTGCATCTTGCACTAAAGACGAATGGACACAGATATTTGAGCAGGTTTTAAAACCAGCAGTAGAATCAGCTGGTTTAGACTATGTTTGTAGGCGCTCAGTTGCAACAAGGGGAAACATAATTGGGGCGATAGTGCAGGACCTTAATGACTCATACGTAGTTTTAGCTGACTTGACTGACAAGAATGCCAATGTTTTCTATGAGCTGGGTGTGCGGCATGCAATAAAAGACCGCTCAATACTTATCGCTCAAAAGAGAGAAGATATTCCATTTGATTTGCAGGCATACGCTTATCATGTGTATGGATGGAAAACCCCAGAAGAGAGACAGGCTTTGGCTGATAAAATCCGCCAGTTATTGGTGGAGATGGATAGCAGTCCAGCCCGTCCAGACAACCCGGTAAGTGATTTTCTCAAAGTTAGGCGCCCTGCAGAGACTGAAGTAGCAGCCGTAACCATAACCCCAGCCGAGGCGAAAATTGCCCAGCCATTGGCAGGGCCTGCCTCTGAGGGAGTTGATATACAGAAACTAGTTGAAACTTTAATGGCACGCAATCGTCCTCAGGACGCTAGAATGATATACCGATTGACTAGGGTTGAACTAATACCTCTAATCAATAGAATCTTGAAATCTCTAAATGAGAAAGGGAAAGGTGGACAAATAGCAAAAGACCAGATATTTGCGAAGGCTATTGAATACATATCGGTAATCGAGCCTATAACCAACACAATTGAACATTTTGGACTTGAGAGCACGCAAGAGGGTTGGACGCCGGGGCTTGAAACAGCCATGAAGTTAGCGGGGAATTTGATTTCGGTCAGCGAAAGAACTCAGGCTGGACAAGTGATTAGATTTGCCCAAGGAGCACCGGCTTTGCTAGCTTGGAGGATGCTGTGCTTATGTGGTGCGAAAGCGTTGGATGACGAGCAGTTTCACCTGACAAAAATCATTCTGACAGAGCCCATTGAAGTTGAGGAGGCATCCGGCGGATTCAGCAATCGTCCATTACTTGAAAGGCGCGATTTGTTTTATCCGGAAGCGTTTCTGGGTTATGCAAACTACCCGATGCGATATATAGCAGAGTTATGGAATAGTAATAAACACTTACAATCATATTTTGACTCGAATGATAATTTCCATATGGCGGTAGCACGATTCTTTATCCTCATCGCATTGGCAGTGAAGCCTAATAAAATGGGGCGTCCGATTTATCCTGGGTATCGTCTATTACCCCAAGCAAGAAGAGCTATGTCATCCTTAACTAGCCACATGTTCTCATCAGCGGCCTACTTAAACAATATAGCAGAAGCAATCGGCGACACAGCGACTAATTTAAAGGAGACGTGGGCACCCAGGGTTAAGGCAATCAATGAAGTCTCTTCAGGCGAATGGTCGCCTTTCAGAGATGAAGTTGGATTCCCTTCTAAGTTCGGTCAAGAAGCGCCCTCTTGACAAATGCGCAGGCGTCTGCTTATAATTAATTATGCGCAGGAAACCGGGTGACCTTATCCCCATCGAATGGTCTATAATACAGGCGGCGTTCCAACTCCAGAAGGAAGGTATTGAGGAATTTCATGGTGTTCAGATTGCCATGAAGATCAAAGACGAGAAGGAAGCGCGCCTCTTAACTGGGTATGGGACCTTATACCGTGCACTAAATCGGCTCCAGCAGCGGGGAATCCTCCAAAGCCGATGGGAAGAGCTACTACCTACAGACGGGAATCGGCCGCGACACAAGTATTATCGACTCACTGGTGAAGCGGAAGCTACAATGCTCTCAAATCCAGACACTGTAAGCACACCTAAGGTCTGTAAGAGTTGGGGCTTGGGGGTGTTGCGGGCATGATGCTACTGTCCATAAGTCTGAGTATCATTATCGGCATACTTGTCAAAGCCTATGCCCTGCCTATTGTGCTGCGCATCGTGGGAATCAGGAATTGGCTATATGGTATCTTCTCCTCTGAAGAAGGTAAGGCGCACGGCGAGGAAATGCTGGCTAACCTGCCTAACGAAATCGATTACTACCGACTTGAGGGCGATTCAAATGAAGTAATCGCAGCTAAAATCCTCTTGCGTCTCGTGACTGGGCTGCCGGATGATATCGCTATATGGGCGCCCTCCGCTCCAGCTCAGTTTGCCGATAAAGTTGCTGGGTGGAGCGAAGCTCTGAGGCACTACAGGATACCGAATGCCATGATTGTGGGTGTAGCCACTCTGGGGCTGATGAACTACTCCTTCTTCAGCTCTCATAACAACCAGACAATCGGCAATTGGTTCCTCATGAACACCGTCGTCATCGTCATGACTATTCTGCTGTGGAAGCTGAAGCATCCGCTGGTCCACCGAATCCTCAACACGTGGATAGGCGTGGCAATTGTCGCCGGCATAGCCATTATGATGTGGTTGACCATCAATTACCGCCTCTATGAGATTATGACATTCAAAGTCCTCATGGTCGCTATGGTAGCGGTGCTGCCGACAATAATCGTGATTGATAAATCCTGGCGGAATCGGCTGTTCAGGGGCAGATGGTGGCTCATCGCCGTCTGCTGGGTGCCTATTATAGCGGGCGCATTTGCCGGTTCCCTGCTGATAGCCCATGATGTCAAACCCCTGCTGGAGATATGGGCAGCGATGGCGCTGTTAGCCGTTGGTATGTTTATAGTATACGGTGCCACGGGGCTGGCCGCCTATATTCTGTGTTTACTTGGAGTCAGGGGAAGCGCGGGTGGATTACGTCTGGTGGCGTCCGGTATCCGCCGCCTGAGCTAAAGTTTAACCTGCAGCGTGCAAATACCTGCCCAGTAAGTCAGCGGACCACCCACTCAACTGCTGCGAAGCACCACGGTCTCCAACGAAAGCTGCCTTTGCCCTCAGGTGTAATATTTATAGGCGGATTTCTTCCCGCTATTGACGCTCACACGGGCATATCTTAGAGTTCAGAGCAAACCTCACGGTGATATTGCACATTAGCCTGGATTGTGTTACCCAGCTACACAGTCCATCTCAATGTTCGACTGATTATTGCGACTCCTGGGACTGGCACCGTTCTACAAAGCGGCAATAGTATTCTGGGCTGAGTTCAGCTTATCGAAGTCATTTGACTAGTAACCCGGAAGCATATTCACAAGGCATGCATTTATGGTCCGCTTCTAACGGACTACTGCTTGTGACAGCTGTTGTGTCCCCAACCATGTTCCCTCATGTAGCCTATCATAGCTTTATGAGACTCACTATTGGGTGCCACGTCTATTCTCTGTTTACATGTATCGCAGTAATACCAGATTTGGTGCTCCTTCTTACCCTGGTTATACCCCACTCTCCGTGCCTTCTCTTTTATTTCCCGAGTTTCGGGTATTTTAAGCTGGAGAATCCTCAACGAGTCCTTAACGAAATCGGCAAATGATATGCCTCCTAGGTCGTCGAGGCGCTGCTTCAACAGGTCATACTCATCCTTGGAAAGCCTGCAGGACATAGTGGGGTGACTCTGCTCATACCTTAGCCGGGCTGGTGGTTTGTGGGTAGCTTTTGTCTTGCCTTTAACTCTGTAGTTTACCATAGCTGCTTACCCTATGGATTACCATGACGCTTACCATATAGTTTACCACTGGGGATTACCATAGTGCAAAATGCAGGTTTTTATGCACGAAAGTCTCGTTTCATAATGGTGTTTCGAGGAGGTGTGTTATGCTGAGACATTTCATAGCTAAATATGACGTCAGCAAGGGACTGTTACACAACGCCATGGGGCGATTCTTTAAGCCCATGATACCCAAAGCCAGATTGTGTCTTCAAGATTTACTTCCTAGCTCCACTTCAGTTTCCATTAATATCCAGTTTAGTATCCACTCAAATTGTTCTAGGTTCTGGTTCTAGGGTTCTAAGGCTTCGTGCTTTGTTGCTCTGCTGCTCAAGTTTGTTCTAGGTTCTAGGTCATGGTTCTAGCCCATCGTTCTAGGCTATTGTTCTAGGTCATCATTCTAAGCCATAATGGCAGCTCGCCATCATCACCATCATCACCAGCACCAGCAGCCCCCGCCCGCCAAGCTCCAATGCTAGCCACAATCGCAGCCTCGCACCAATCAAGCTATTTCAAGCTAATCAGCCTAAATAGCTCAAGATACTATATAGTATTTAAGTATATGCCCTAATATCTTGACATGGGTTTTTAGCAGGATTATGGTTATATATATGGCTGTGGGCTAATTGCGCAAAAACAGGAATTGCTTTGGGGATACCATAGGCATATATGGCTGAGGTGAGGCGAGAGCGAGGCAGTCAGATATCGGGTTAATCAAGCTATTGTTCACCATTCTTAGCCTCGCCATTACCGAGTAATAGCCTTTCAAGTTGAACCCTCGGTATCAGGATTCGCTTGCCGATTTTGAGGTGTGGTATTTCACCTTTTAAGCACGCCTGATAAGCAGAATTTCTACTCAGACCGAGCAACTTGGCAGCCTCTTTAACGTTATAAGTCAGTCTTTCCTCAGTTACCATCGCTCCTGCCCTATTCCTCCGGTGGAAATAGCTCAGCTTCAGGGATTTTAAGCGCCTTCGCCAATGCTTTCCGAGCTTTTGGCCAGGGGGCACGCTTACCGAGCTCAAAATCACTGATTGCTACACTAGGCACTTTTGTTAAAAACGATAGCTGCACTTGGCTTAACCCTAACTTCAGCCTTTCTTCGCGAAGTCTGCTTTTTGTCATGGACCCCCCCCCTTGACATTATCAATATAAACGTTTAAACTATAGCTGTCAAGAATTAATTTGATTTTAGAGTGATTTAATTATAGCTACTAAAAAGAAATTAAGAATAAAATGCGCAAAAACATAAAAAAGAGAGGCCGGCCAGCAATTAAACCCGGCGTTCTGAGCATCATAATGACTAGAGTTCGTGACGAACAAAGAGAGCCACCAGAGAAAAGAATGCCCCCAAAAGTATTAGCCCACGCAATTCAAAGGGAAATAATTGAGAGGGCAAAGGGAGAGAAGCCACCTAAACTGAGCACTTTAGAGAAGAAAATTTTAGAATACAGAAAAGAACCTAGTCCTAAAGACGAACCCTGGGACATATTTAGTCTTTTGAAATATCCGATCCCACCCGAAGCCCTCCCCACCGTATTACGGATGTGGGGTTGGACACAAGAAGAACTCGATATGAATTTAACGATCCGAGAGGCTCAATGGGTTGCTCGTCTTTATACTGCTGTTAATGCTGTCGCTAAAGACTCACGACTTGAGGAGAGGCAAATGGCTTTCCTTTCAGTTGTCATAAGAGCGTATGCTGCTACTGAAATGGTTGCCGAACTGACTGGAACCCCTCTGAATGTGGGCGCTAGTTTTGATTTAATGATTTGGTGGCTTATCACGGGGCAGCAAATCACTCCTAAGCTAGGGAAAAACTGGCTATCTGAAAAGAAAGAAGGAGAAATATATTGGAAATTTACAAAGAAGGAGTGGGACCTTCTTCAGCAAATGAACGAACAATTAAAACTATCGCTATCCTTTGAAGTATACGAACATAAAACCTCATCAACAAAGAAAAAAGAGGCGCAAAACGATGGGTAGAATAAGACAAATAAATGGTCATGTGATTTACTTCCCTGGACCCGCGGAGGATACCGGCAACCTGATAGTTGCGACATGTAATGAGAGTTGTCTAGCACGTGATATCTGCGACGGCGATTATCTTGTATTGGACGCAAAGTTAAAACCTGAAATTGGCAATTTCGTTTCTTATAAAGGCACCAGTTATCGCCTTGAACTGAATGAAAATGGACAGCCCGTCCTCAAGAATGGTCATAATACAATCCTGCCGCCAAGTGATGATAATTATGATGGGGTTGTTATCCAAATAAATAGGAAATTGAGAGGTGAAATATGAGAGGAAGTATTCGGCAAAGAGGCAAAAATAGATGGCAAATCCAAATCTATACCGGCAAAGAAGACGGCAAGCCAAAGCGTTATTATGAGACAATCAGGGGCCTCGAGGATGACGCTGATAGACGATTAAGAGAGGTGTTGACTAGACTTGATAAAGGCGTTTATGCCCTGCCAGGGAAGCTAACCGTAGCAGAACTCTTAAATCAGTGGCTTCAAGGGTATGTTAAAACCAACTGTAGTATCAGGACACTTGACTCTATCGAGAGCATCGCAAATCATCACTTAATACCAGCCCTGGGCCATTATCAGTTGAAACAGCTTCAGCCACAAGCAATCCAAGCCTATTATGCTGAGAGCTGTCAAAAGTTATCATCACGAACTGTCCATTATCACCACCGTATATTAAAACAAGCTTTTAAATATGCGGTAAGGCAAGGCTACCTGGGGCGTAATCCTTGCGAGCTAGTGGACCCTCCAAAGCCACGCCCAAAGCCCATGAGAACCCTAACGCCTGAAGAGCTCAAAACCTTGCTAGAGACCGCTTCAGGCAACCAATTCTATCCCGTGATTTATACGGCTGTATCTACAGGCCTTCGACAAGCTGAATTATTAGGTCTTCGATGGAGAGATATTGATCTTGGTTTACAATCTATATCGGTTTGCCAGGTGTTATACAAGCGCCGGGGAATTTGTGAATTCAAAGAACCTAAGACAAGCCATAGTAAACGCCGTGTAAGCATGACAGCTAAACTGGTTGATTACCTGAGCGAATATAAGGGAGAGAGGGAATCGCTATCCTTACATTTAGGGCGATTGCCTAAGCCCGACGACCTGATATTTGCCAATGTCGAAGGCAAGCCCATTGATCCGGGCGTGCTAACTCATAACTTTGCCAGAATAGCAAAACGAGTTGGCCTAGAGGGTGTCCGCTTCCACGATTTGAGGCATACCTTTGCCAGTCTTATGTTATTGAGGGGAGCTAAGCCAAAGGTTATCTCTGAGGCCCTAGGTCATTCTAGCGTAGCCTTTACAATGGACGTCTATTCTCATATACTACCGGGTATGCAATCAGATGCTATGGCATTATTGGATGAGGTCTTACCACCTGGTAAAAACAATATATCTGAAAAATGACTTTAACGGCAATTTTAACGGCAAGGTTTAGGATTTAGCTTTACGTCCCTGTAGCTCAGCTGGACAGAGCGGCTGCCTTCTAAGCAGCGGGTCGTGGGTTCGAATCCCTCCAGGGACGCCATGGTAAACCTACGCTTTAGTAAATAGGCGATGACCGATAAGTATGACATAGAAGTGAAGTTACTTGCCGTCACCCCTGATGCCGAAAAATTGATAGAGACGGCGGGTAGGCTGTGTTGGGACACACAGGATAAAACAGGCACGATACCCGACCGAATTCAGAAATGGATATACGTCGGGCATGAGTCAATGGTGGAACATGCCTGCGCCACTTTCTATATTCGTGCCAGCCGCGTCCTGACCCATGAGCTTGTCAGGCACAGATTGGCAAGTTACAGCCAGAGAAGCCAGCGTTATGTGAAGGAAACCGAGCCAAGATATATCGAGCCGCCGCCAATTAAAGACAACGAATCTGCCCATAAGCAATTCGAGGAGGTAATGACGACTTGCTGGCAAGCCTATGGTGACTTGTTGGCCAGGGGGATAAAAGCCGAAATTGCTCGCTACGTCCTGCCCAATGCCTGTGAGACCCAGATAATCTGCACCTGGAATTTCCGCGAAATTCGCCATATCATCAAGCTGCGCACATCCAAACGAGCGCTTCCTGAGTTTAGAGCTGTCGCCGAGGAAATACGGAGGATAGTGAAGGAAATAGCCCCCGAGGTATTTGCGGATTTGTAAGTGGCTAACATCCTCCCTCAGACTTTTCCGCAAAATCCACAACTAATAAAATCACTCTGAGAAGCTATTTATTCCTCTACTATGAGCCAACCTTTGGCTCGTTCTAATGCTCTTGCCCAACCACGGCGCAATGCCTGGCGCTCTGTGGTGTCCATACGTGGCGTGAACTGCTGGCCTACTTCCCGTAGTGCTTCTATCTCCTGACCGGACTTCCAAAACCCTATCCCCAAGCCAGCGAGATAGGCTGCTCCCAGAGCCGTCGTCTCTAACATTTTAGGTCGAGATACTTCTACCCCGGCGATGTCAGCCTGAAACTGTGCCAAGAAGTTGTTAGTCGCAGCTCCACCATCCACCCGTATCTCCGCCAGCCGAAGACACGAGCTAGCCACCATTGCTTCTAAAACGTCCGTCACCTGATAGGCGATTGATTCCACAGCAGCTCTTACAATCTGGGCTCTGCCGCTACCTCGAGTCAGCCCGACGAGCGTACCGCGCGCATACATGTCCCAGTGAGGC
>JBGPRV010000002.1:0-31494 GCA_041489785.1 Dehalococcoidia bacterium
CCGGAACACGGTCCCCGCGTGAGGTGGGGCACCGTGCTAACAGATGCTCCGTTAGAAACGGGAGTGCCTATGGATGAGATGTGCCACGACTGCTGCGCATGTGTGAAGGATTGTCCGGCACATGCCTTTACCGGACAGGCTTTCGATAAGCCCAGACCGAGGAGCGAGATATTCGCTGCTGAAGCATGTGACCACTATCTAAGCAAACGAGAGACTCTGGACAAGGCTTGCGGTATATGCGTTTATATCTGCCCGTTCGGGAGAAACACGTGAGCAAAAACTTTCCTTAGTAATCTCCGCAGTTTGCTTTTCATATCTGCGTTTGATAAGAGGCATTTCTGCACACCCGTTTTAGCTATGGTATATTATAATTGACGGAGCCTTATGAGAGACGTAAATAAGGTCAAGCAGAGGATAGAAGAGCTGCGGGAGATAATTAATTATCATAATTACCGCTACTACGTGCTGGACAGCCCTGAAATCAGCGATGCAGAGTACGATGAGTTGATGAGGGAGCTCAGGCAGCTTGAGGCCGAGCATCCTGAGCTTGTTACCCCGGACTCGCCAACGCAAAGGATTGGAGCGCCTCCTGTAGAAGCATTTGGAGTTGTCGAACATCCCCAGCCCTTGTTGAGCCTGGCCAATGCTTTTTCCTACGAAGAACTGGCAGCCTGGCATAAAAGAGTCAGCAATCTCCTTGGCGGGCGCCAGTTTGACCTTGTTTGCGAGCCCAAAATTGATGGACTGGCAGTAGCCTTGACTTACGTTGATGGCTTGCTCGTCACAGGAGCAACCAGGGGGGATGGCTACCGAGGTGAGAACATCACCCAGAACTTGAGAACCATCAGGAGCATTCCCCTTTCCGTGCCCAGGGAGGCGCCGCCCAGATTTGAAGTCCGGGGCGAAGTTTATCTTCCTAAAGCTGGTTTTAAAAAGCTTAACGAAGAGAGGGCTAAAGAAGAGCTGCCGCTTTTTGCCAATCCCAGGAATGCCGCTGCTGGCTCGGTAAGGCAGCTCGATTCCAGCATTACCACTCGACGTCCTCTCGACATATTCATTTATGGATTAGGTTGGGCTGAAGGCAAGGCGGTGCCCGACACTCACTGGGAAATCATGCAATACCTCAAGTCCCTGGGATTCAAGATAAACCCCAATATTGCCCTACGCCACTCCCTCGATGAAGCGGAGAAATATCATCAGAGCTGGGTAGAAAGCCGGGAAAAGTTTCCCTATGAGGCTGATGGCATAGTGGTAAAGGTCAATTCTATTGCCCTTCAACAAGAGCTGGGCACTGTGGCTCACGAGCCCAGATGGGCTATCGCTTATAAGTTTCCCGCCGTCCAAGGCACCACAAAGCTAATTGACATTGGCATAAATGTGGGTAGGACGGGAAGTCTTAACCCATATGCTATCCTGGAGCCAGTTCGAATAGGCGGCGTAGTTATCAGTTCGGCGGCGCTGCACAATGAAGAAGATATTCACCGCAAGGACATCAGAATTGGAGACTGGGTTGTGGTGCAGCGAGCTGGTGAAGTTATTCCTGAGATTGTCGAACCTATTGTCAGTCGCCGTACTGGCAAGGAGAAAATCTTCTCCATGCCCAGTAGCTGCCCTGTGTGCGGAAGTGAGGTGATAAAGCCCGAAGGTGAAGCTATGCACCGCTGCACCAATGCCGCCTGTCCTTCTCAAGCCCTGGAGAGAATCAAACACTTTGTCAGCCGTGGGGCTATGGATATAGATGGCGTAGGTGACAAACTATGCCAGGCTTTGTTCGAGGCCGGCCTGGTCAAGGATGCCGCCGATTTATACTACCTCACTAAAGAGCAACTTCTGGGTCTGGAAAGGATGGCCGACAAAAGTGCCTCCAATGTGCTTAATTCCATCGAAAAAAGCAAGGATAGAAGATTGCCTCGAGTTATCTTTGCCTTAGGGATCCTGCATGTCGGTGAGCAATATGCCGAACTACTGGCAGAGCAATTCCACAGTATCGACCAACTGGCTAAAGCCAGTCAGGAAGAGCTTTCAATTATTCCCTCTATCGGCCCCAAGATAGCTGAAAGCATCGTTGCCTTTTTCAGACAGAAAGGAAATAGGCGGATTATTGAAAAGCTGAGAAAGGCCGGGGTGAAGCTGGAAAGAGAGAAGGTTAAAGAAGCCAAGCCTGAGGAGTTACCTTTAGCCGGACGGGAATTTGTTTTAACCGGGAAGCTGGAATCCCTCTCCCGCTCAGAGGCGGAAGCGAAAATAAAGGCTCTCGGCGGCAAGGCCAGCTCGGATATCACCAGGAAGACTTCTTACGTGGTAGTGGGCGCCGACCCTGGCTCCAAGCGGGATAAAGCGGAGAAGCTGGGGACAAAGATGCTCACTGAAGCTGAGTTCCTGGCGTTGCTGGAGAAGGCTGGAGGCAAATTATAGAAACTTTCTTAACTCTAAGCTCCCTCCGCAATCAATACACTTGCAAGCGAAATATCGACTAAGCTTTGGAGAGATTTACAACTCTCTATACGAAAGTTGCCAAACTACAGTTACTGAGTTATTTGAACTTCGCTTCGTAGACAGGATAAAACGCAGCTATCGCCTCCAATTCTGGTTCCAGTTCGTTTAAGGCTAACATAGTTACGTACCCCATTTGACCCAACTGGCTTACAATACCTAACTTCTCATTATAGTCCTCGTAGCCAAAAGGCGCCGGCATTTCCTTCCCGATTCTATCACCTGGATATCTAGCGGTGCTTTCATGCGGAAACGTATACATTGCCAATATCAATAATGCAACCAGTGACCATTGCCCAAGCAGTTCTTTAGTAGGTCTTTCTATTACTATTTTTTCTTCGCTGCCTTCCTCAGTGATTCCGCCCGATGTCCACAGTTTTACAGCATTCTCCAGAAGCTCGGAGGTGCCCTCGGGCAATTGTGATAAATTCAACTGCTTCCGTAGCTCCTCAAGAGTACTTGAAACCAAATTTGCAGGTGTGCTCGTATCTATTTTTTCCCGGGCAATAACAATCTTGCTATGAGGTCCAAATACGGATTTAGAAACTCCTAGAAACCCGCTACCCCTAAAAGATAGCAGTAAGCTCAAGATTTGGCTAATTTGAGCGTTGGTTGCCCTAGCAAACTGTTCCACATAAAGGGTTTCGCCCGCTTTTCGGTTTTTATTAGTCTTCTCAACTTCCATCATTAGGTTGATTATTTTGTTCAAGCCTTCGTTGTCTAAGCCAAGTCCGGCTCCAAGCGCATCAAGCTCAGGCCGTTTCAGGATCGTCTTTAGGATATCCCGATAAAAATTAAGGAGAAGTTTAAGACTATTATGACCTTGGCTTTTAAGCCTGCGATATGAGTACTTACCAGTTGCTGCTGCTACCGCTTTTGTAGCTTTCTCGATTGACTGTTGTAACAGATAAACTGCAAGTGCAGGGTCAGAACATCGAACTGGTTTACGCGATTTTTTATCAAACGGGACAAACCGTTTAAAACCATTGAAATCCATTTGAGCTCGGCGTAGCCATCTTTTTGCGTCTTCCAAATTCGTCTGCTGCTTGCTTCTGATAGTTTCGTTTAAATTAGACATTTCTATGCCTCCGTAACATTCATATTGACATATTAACTACATGACTGCGAATAATCAACCTTGGATATTAGATTCCACAGGCCAATGAATCTTGAGATAGCTTGAGGCTTTATCGGAAGATTGAGCAACTTTCTAGAAGGGATTTGGCTGTTGTCGTAGGCACAGTAACACGTTACATCGTCCTAAATGTGACTATGGCAGCGCCAAGACTTATTACCGCCACTATTGCTAGAAATACCTTCCAAGCTGTCCTCCAGTTTAGTAGCAATCCAAGAATACTCGTCGCGCCCCCAATCATACCGATAACTGCAACGACAAAAAACATCTGAGTTAGCTTTTCCCAATCCAGTGATATCCCCACGAACAGCATCCACACTCCCATCAAAATTGCATATACCATTTTGTTCGACCGTCTAACGGATTCTATCTGACCTTCTAGTTGTTGTTGAGACTGTTCTAGTGCCTTCTCTTTTCCTTGCCTCTCGTCAATTTCTTGGGATAGAGTGTTAATCTGTTTTAGCGACGATTTCAACTGCCCTTCTGTTTCGTAGTACTCCTCCAGCAACGCTTCCTCTATCATTCCTCCCACTTTCTCATCAAACTCATCATCTTCCAATCCTTCTATAGACTCTTGAAACTTTGCGTTTAGCAGCATTCTTGTCGCAAGCTGGGGGCTAAAGTTCCTATATTCGGCTATCTTTGCCGCTGTCCTATGAATCCTTTCCGGTGATGGTGCGCTAGGTACCCTCGCCATAAGATACGGACTTAGTAAGAGACTCTTCGCCAATGCATTCCAATCCTCAGTTTTTGGAGCCATCGGTCCGATATATTGCATCCAAACGTCGGTAAGAACGAAGACTGGTATATCTTTTAATCTATGTCTTTCAATCCTTTCATATCTAGGCAACTTGCCATCCAATGTTAGGCACCAGACCCCTGCTTTCATAAACTCGTGCGGTTTACCTTTTCTTAACCTCATGCAAAGCAATCTAAGAAATGCATCATGTCTGCAAACCTCCATGTTTAGGGGACGCCTTGACAAACGTTCAATGTATTCGTGACTTACCTCGTATATTCTATTGGCTTCCTCTTCAAGGGTTTTGTCCTTTCCTATAGCCTCTTCGTATGAGTCAGTCACTTCTACTCCTGCTTCCTCTAGCATTGATTCTATTGTTAGAAATCGCTCGGCCCAATCATCCCATTTAACACCTGTGGCAGCATATCTCTTGTAATACGCACCTATCGGGCCCACTAAATTAAGAGCTTCTGCCAATGCTCCTGCCAAGTCGGTGCTTGGCATTGCAAGCGACTTGATACTCCTCCCCTGCATGTCTAGAGAATGCTGGAATTCTCCAATGCTTATCCTGTGAACAATGCTCTTAATCCCTAGGTCACGATTGAATCGAAGTATCGCTTTTGCAACATCTTCCTCAAAGTCCCCGTGCAGCCCTAGCAAGGCAAACATGAAATTTGTGTCTAATACTACAATGCTTCCTTCAAACTCCTTTGAAATCACTCCAGTAAACTGAGGGTCGACTGCAATCGCGTTTTTTAGGAAAGAACTCCTTAAGAAATAGCCTATGAACTTCGCTCTGTCGTCTTTTGCGTTTCTGAAAAAGTTCAGCAGCTCAGTATCGCGGAGCTGATTTAACCTACCCCTGTCAGGTAGTGAAGGCAAATCTGTTTCCTCTATCCTTTTTATGAATTCCTCCTTCTTCGCTTCACTGTAATAAAGCAATGCGGCACATTCGGCACCATGCCGGTCAAATACTGCCACTGTGAATCCCTCTAAATCTTCAAGCAGAATGCCACCTTCTGCCTCGCCAATCTCTGCGTACTTCCCCTTGATTTCTGCCACCCATTCGGCTAGTACTTTATCCCGTAGTGTTACCACTTCCGCTTGTTCCCTAGAACAAACTTCTCTGAATTCATCCTTTACCGTGAATCTATCCTCTTTTTCCGCTGGTATTCTCTGAACGTATCCCGCATTTTCCAGCTCCGCCACAGCACGCCTAATCTCTCCCATATGCCATTTGGCTCCAAATTGACCCTGAACTAGGTTACGAATCTCTTCCACTGTTAATAGCCACGAAGTAGCTGACGCCAAAGCCTGACATACCAGATGAGCAAACGCAGATACAACTTTCCCGCGCTTCCCAATTGACTCATCGTAATGTGCAAGGGCAGTGTTTAAACGCCACCAATCTTCCACACTAGTCTCTTCTGGAATAGACTGTTTTGCCTCGCTAGCCATAAATTACCTCCAACTCCATTCGATAACTACGATTCATTATGCCGCAATAGTAGCACAATTCTATCACGAGTGACATTATTGCCAATGATTGTTGTGTTTCGTCACTATTATTTTATACAGGCCATCTTCTTTGTTCACGGCCTCTCTGAATTGAACTTTCATCTTGTCATATTACTATATTACTCTTTTGCCTTCTTCGTCAGAGGTAGAGTGGAATCGCTTTGGACTTGAGTAAGAAATCGTTCACTTAACAAATAGCCAGAATGGTCCCCTTTCAGGTCAATTTGCTGATTCACTCACTAGCCACAATACGCATCGCAACCGCAAATGATTCTCTGCTTTAATTCTCATTTTCTGGGATGGTTTAGGTTAGTGTGGTTTATGCAGCCTTTCTAAAATAGGATATTCTAAAGTGTTAAGGCTAAATACTGGTGAATATAAGGCCATTTAGCCAATCAAGCTTGAAAGTAGGAGATTAAAGCGAGTTAAATCAATCAAGCTTGCTGTTTAGGGTAAAGAGCATTTGCTTAGCGTCAACAGAATCAGCCATAATATCCGGAGACCGAATTCTCATAAACTCTAAGTTAATGAAACTCATAGTTGGTCTGGGAAATCCCGGCAAGACTTATGCCCATAATCGCCACAATGTTGGCTTCCTGTGCCTGAATGACTTTGCCAGGCTTCATTCTATCCGCTTTGACCACAGGCAGTGCCAGGCTAGGGTAGGCACCGGCAAAGTAAGGGACGAGAAGTTACTGCTGGCCAGACCCGGGACGTTTGTGAATCTCAGCGGCAAATCCGTGGCTGGCCTGGTGCATAAGCATAACATCCCTTTGAACGACCTCCTGGTAATACACGATGACCTCGATTTGCCTCTGGGCAAAATTCGCCTTCGGCAGAGCGGAAGCTCGGGAGGACACAAGGGGATAAATTCTATTATCTCCGCCCTGGGAAGCGAGGACTTCCCCCGAATCAGGGTGGGGATTGGGCGGCCCCAGGCGGAGAAGCAATCCATTAGCGAGGACACTATAATCAATTATGTGCTCAGCGATTTTTCTCCACAGGAAGAAGCAATAATCAGGCCTGTAATTGTCAAAGTGGCCGAAGCCATCGATTGTTTTCTTACCCAGGGAATAGAAGCGGCAATGAGCAAGTTCAACTAGCTGCTTTACGGATCTACATGCCATGCCTTATTCAAAGAATAATTTAACAATACAGCGTTTAGTTCAATAGTGAGTTGCGACTCACATCACTTGACAACCACATGTCAATTGCACACAATATACTTAATTCCTGAGAAGTAAAAGAGTAGCAGGCAGTTTATATTCCATGTTCTGCATGCCCGGATAAACCAGGCATGTGGTGGCATTGAGTATTCAAATAGCCCCTCAGAAATTACGACCTCTGGGAGGGAGGTAAACGATGGCGAAGGAGAGGAGAGGAAAAGAACTACCGGAAGGGAAGCCGAGAGGAAGAGGCAAGCGCTCCTCCAGCACCCGAAGTCAGCGCAATATTCCCCACAGCCACGCCCGTAGCCTAGACATCCAGCCCGTAGATTGGGAGCAGCGGTACCGCGCCTTGCTCGACCGTTCGCTCCAATGTGTCATTATACAAGACTTTGAAGGCAATATCCTGGATGCCAATGAAATGGTTTTGAAGTTGCTGGGCTATGACAGGGAGGATATTCTCCACCTCAATATTGCCTCCCTGTTGAGCGAGGACCAACTGCCCAAGGCATCGGCTGCGCTGCAGGAATTGAAGGACACCGGGATGACGAAGCAGGTCAATGAGTGGAGGCTCAGGCGCAAGGACGGCTCCTTTGTCGATATGCTACTCTCGGGAGCTCTTATCTACCGAGAGGGAAAGCCTGATGCCGTTCTGGGGATTGGTATAGATATTACCGAGCGCAAGCGGGCAGAGGAAGCGCTTCAAAAATCCGAGGAACGTTACCGCCAGTTTGCAGAGAACGCTGGTGAGGCTATCTTTGTCGTCCAAGACGGCGTGATCAAATTCATTAATCCCAAAGGAACCGAGCTTTCTGGCTATTCAATAGATGAAATGACCTCCATGCCGTTTGCCAAATTTATCCATCCCGACGACAGTGATATGGTGTTTGACCGCTACGCCAGGAGGCTTAAAGGGGAACCTGTTCCCCAAATATATGCCTTCAGGATTATTAGGAAAGACGGTGACATCAGGTGGGGTGAGCTTAATGCTGTGCCGATTTCATGGGAGGACAGACCCGGGGTGCTGTGTTTCATGAACGACATCACTGAGCGTAAAAAGACGGAGGAAGCGCTGCGGCAATCTGAGGAGAGATACCGGACCATACTGGAGGAGATGGGCGATGGCTACTTCGAGACTGACCTCGCCGGCAATATTACTTTTGTTAATGATGCAATGATTCGTCGCTTAGGCTATTCCAAGGAAGAGCTAATTAGAATGAATTATAGAGCCCTTAGACCTAAAGAAGAAGCGAAAGCTGTTTTCGAAGCCTACAATCGCATGTATAAGACCGGTGAGCCATTGCGCGGCTTCTTCACCGAGATTATTTGCAAAGACGGGAGTCACATACTTGCCGAAACCTCGGCTTTCCCCATAAGAAATGAAAAGGGCGAGATTATCGGGTTCCGGGGAATTCGCCGTGACATCACTGAGCGCAAGCAGGCAGAGGAAGCGCTGAGACGGTCCGAGGGAAGATACCGGACCATACTGGAGGAGATGGAAGAGGGCTATTATGAAGTGGATTTAGCGGGCACCTTCATTTTCGTCAACGATGCAATGAGCCACATCCTTGGGTATTCGCGAGACGAGTTGATTGGAATGAACTACAATATTTATACTCCCAAAGAGGACGCCAAGGCCATTTTCCAAGCGTATAATCGCGTATACCGAACGGGTGAGCCGCTGAAATGGTATCCCATGGCGGAGTTCAAGAAGGATGGGACGCTAATACTCGCTGAAGACTCGGTTTCTCCTTTGCGTAATGAGAAAGGCGAGGTTATCGGATTCCGCGGTATTAGCCGCAACGTTACCGAGCGCAAAAAGGCAGAGGAGGCATTGAGACAGTCTGAAGAAAGATACCGGGCTATACTGGAGGAGATGGAAGATAGCTATTTCGAGGTTGACCTCGGCGGACACCTCACCTTTGTCAATAATTCGGTGTGCCGCAACCTGGGATACTCAAGAAAAGAGCTAATTGGAATGAGCTATAAGGGCTTTACAGCTGAAGATGATATCAACTCCGTATTTCGAGTTTTTAATGAAGTGTACCAGACCGGTGTGCCGAACAAGGGCTTCCCCTGGAAAATCATCCGCAAAGATGGGACCCACGGGTTTGCTGAAACATCGATTTCTCTTCTGCAAAATGACAAGGGCGAGATTATCGGGTTCCGAGGTGTTGGGCGTGACATCACCGAGCGCATGAAAATGGAGGAGCAACTCATACTTACTGACCGGCTGGCTTCAATCGGACAGCTTGCAGCTGGGATAGCCCATGAGTTAAATAATCCGCTTACCAGTGTCATTGGTTTCTCGGACTTGCTATTAGAAAGAGACCTCCCAGCGGATGTCAAAGCAGATCTGAAAACTGTCAATCAAGAAGCCAAGCGCACCGTCAATATAGTAAAGGGGCTTCTTGCCTTTGCCCGCGAGCAAAGAACCGAAAAGTCGCTGGTGAACATTAACATCATCATTCAAGGGGTACTGCAAATACGCTCCTACGAGCAAAGAGTAAGCAACATTGAAGTCGATGCCCGATTTGCCCCTGCCCTGTCTCTGGTTATGGGCAATGGAGTTCAACTGCAGCAGGTCTTCATAAACATCATCGTTAATGCTGAACAGGCTATGATTGAAGCCCACGGGAGGGGTAAGCTTACCATTGCTACAGAACAGGTTGGGGATATGGTTCGGGCTTCCTTTACCGATGATGGCCCGGGAATCAGTCCGGCCAACATGAAGCAACTCTTCACTCCATTCTTCACCACCAGAGAGGTGGGCAAAGGCACCGGGCTTGGTCTAAGTATTTGTCACGGGATAGTTACTGAACACGGCGGCAAGTTATACGCCGAGAGCGAGCCTGGTAAAGGAGCTACTTTCGTGATAGAATTACCCATCAGCAAATAGTAAAGAGAAGAGGCGTACAATAAATACTCTTGATCGCACCACGAAGAGAATCCTGGTAGTCGAGGATGAACCGTCGATTGGTACTATGTGCCAAAGAGTCCTTAGTAGGGAAGGATGGGAGGTGGAAATTGCCGTCAATGGGAGCTTAGCTCAGGATATGATAAAGAAGAAGCACTATCACCTCTGTCTGATTGATATCAGGACGCCGAAAATGAGCGGTGCAGAACTCTACCAATGGTTGCAAAAGAAATACCGTCAGGTGGCAAACCATGTGATATTCACTACCGGGAGTGTGATAGACGAGAAAACCATGGCTTTTGTAGAGCAAAGTGGTAGGCCATTTTTACCCAAACCATTTACCCCCAATGAGCTAACAGCAATAGTGAAAGAAGCCCTAAAGCAGCTAGAAAAGTAGGGGGCTTTTTATTTCTGCCAATCCTGCCCCAGCCCAGAGAATTAGCCATACACCTGCCAGGTTATCAGATATAACTAAAGAGTCTTTTGTTGGGGAACATTTGCTTTTTTTGACCCAAAAGTCACAATCTAGCGAAATGTTAAGCTTAAACTCAAATTATTCGTCAGGGGAGAACGCCGTGCTATAATTGTGAAATAAGGAACCTAGTAATTGCGCGATTTTAGACATTGAGAATTCGCTAAGGAGAGAAATGCATTTCAAATGTGTTACCTGTGGAATTGAATTCACTACTATAGAGCAGCTAGCTCGCCATAAGCAACAGCACCAGGCTGGTCCAAGAAGCTCCTCAGGAGTAATTTGCCTGGGCTGCGGCAAAAGTATCCCTTTGGAGCCATCTAAAACTAACTACAGCGGGCCACTCACTTGCCCTAACTGTCGACGGACAATGACCGTCGTCATAGAAAATGGTGAAGTAGCTGTAGCTCGGCTTGGCTAGGAAGGGTTGGTATCCCCAAAAAATTCGGGGCTTTATTTTTGGCAATATTAATAGGCGCACTGTATAGCCGAACAGCCATTTGACCTATCTCCTGTCAGTCAAAAAGGTGATGCTACCCTTCTAGCTTGCGATCGGACTGGCCTACTAGCTTGCCATCCTTCATTTCCAGGACCATATCCGCTCTGGCTGCTATATCAGCGTCATGTGTGGCTACTATTATCGTTCTGCCCTCCTGAGTAGTGAGGCTGTACAGGAGTTCAACAATCCGTGTGCTGGTCTTAGAATCCAGATTGCCGGTAGGCTCGTCTGCCAGAATGACAGCCGGGCCATTGGCTAGGGCGCGGGCAATAGCTACCCGCTGCTGTTCACCCCCTGAAAGCCTGGTAGGCCGGCGGGCCTGGTGACTGGCGTCGATTCCCACTCTTTCCAGCAACCGGCGCGCCCCTGCTTCCTGCCCATTTCGCTTCATACCCCGAAGGTCCATCGGCAGCATAACATTCTCCAGGGCGGTTAAGCTGGGGATGAGGTAATAGTATTGAAAGACGAAGCCCACTTTCCTGAGCCGGTACTCAGACTCATTCACACCATCGAGCTCTGAGACCTTAATCCCATCCACGACAATGCTGCCGGCTGTGGGTTTGTCCAGAGCCCCCAGCAGGTTCAGCAAGGTGGTCTTGCCACAGCCACTGGGCCCTTTGATAGCTATCATCTTTTCCCTGGGTAGGCTAAAGCTAACACCGTTCACCGCTGCCACCGTTGTGAACTCCGATGTGATGAACTGTTTGACAAGTCCGTCCACTACTATAACCATCTCCTTATCATTACTCATAGCGCAACACCTCCGCTGGTTTAATTCGTGAGATATACCAGGCTGGGAATATACTGGCGGCCACAGCCAGTGCTATGGCTATGCCCAGTGCGTAGAGGAAAACTTCTGGCGATACGGCTATATTAATCCCGGCAACACGGGTAATGCCGCCACCGAATCCCCCTCCCGGGGAGGCCACAAGCAAATTGGCAACCTTCTGAGCCAGAGGATAGGTGATAAGGGCACCGATAATGGCAGCTATAACGCTCATACCTAGGGCCTCTCCACCCAACTGAAGCCCTATCTGCCGGTTGGAAGCGCCGATGGCTTTCAGAATGCCAATCTCTTTTACCCGCTGCCGCACCATCAGGACCACGGCAAACAGAATTACTACTCCGGCGACAATGAAAGCAACAATCATCGCCATCTGGCTGGTGCTCTGAGCACTTGCTACAGAGCTATTTATTCGCTGATACATATCTTGGGCAGTGGTGACGTCAGCAACGCTTGTGGGGAAGATCTGCCGAATACTGCTGACTACAGCATCCACATTGTTAACATCATCGGCTTGCACCGTTACTGAAGTCACTCCGCCCAAGCTAAATAGGCGCTGCACGGTGCCAATAGGCATAACCAGCATGTTATTTCCAAAGACTTGTCCACTGTCGTAAATACCGATGACCTCTACCGGCGTGCCATTTATGTCGACTGTAGAACCAATAGTGAGGCTGTTTTTATCAGCCAGTGCTTTACCGACTACCATCACATCGGCGTTGTTTTCATCAGTGGTGAAATACCGACCCTCTGCTATGTCCATGTGTGCGTCACCCATTAACGTCGGATTTTCCGTGGCAGTATCAAACCCCATGACCATTATGCCCATGCGGAAACCGCCGGGGAAGGAACCTCCTCCTGGGCCTCCCTGCTCAACGGCTGACTGAAGGCTGCTGCCGGTATACTGAGTCTGAACACTCTCCTGTACGGAGACCACATGGGAGATGTCACTGAGTTTGTCCACATCTTCTTGGGCCAGTGTCCCATTTCCACCCATCATACCAAAGCGACCAGCCGGCTGTACCGTGATTTCTGTGCCGATCTGCGTTCCTATCGACCCCAGTTGATTTTCAGTGGCGCCATGAACTGTGACCATAATCAATGCCAGCCCGATGCTGACTGACAGAATGGCTACGATCCCACCTGTGCGGAGGGGACTCCGAATCAGATTGCGTATTGCTCTGCGAACTACACTCATATATTAAGAACCTCCTTCTTTCCTACTCGTTGTCGGCCTAAGACGGGGACTCCACCAGCGTGGCAGTGGTTACTTGCTGTACATTCCCACGGTAATACACAATCTCAACCTGGTCACCAATCTGATGAGACCTTATGGCTGAAATCAAGTCTGTGGTTGTGCTGATGTCCTCGTTGCCTATCTTAGTGATAACATCACCTGCTCTCAGTCCAGCCTTATCTGCCGGGCCGCCGCTAGTTACACTGGTAATGAGCGCACCCGCGTTGACTGCGAGGTTGTAATACTGCTGGATAGTTGAGGTAACGGTGGTCACTGCCACTCCAAGCCAGGGGCGGACTACTTTCCCTTCGGTTATTAGGCTCTGCACCACGGGGATAGCAGTATCAGTACTTATGGCAAAGCCAATATTCTCGGCATTGCTGGCGATAGCCACATTTATGCCGACTACTTGCCCGGCCGTGTCTAATAGCGGCCCACCGCTATTTCCTGCGTTGATAGCCGCATCGGTTTGAATAATGTCATTGAGCACCACGCCGGTGTCCTCTTCAATAGAGCGTCCCAGATTGCTGATGACGCCAGAAGTCCAGGTAGGACCTCCAGGCAAAGCCAGAGCATTCCCCACAGCTACCACCGGTTCAAGGACGCTAAGCTGCTTCAGAGAATTGTTCAGAAAATGTAAATAAGAAAGATTACCGGCATTAATTTTCACTACCGCCAGATCTGTTTGTGCATCTGTACCTACTATAGTTGCCTCAAAAGCGCTTCCGTCACTAAGAGTTACAGTCACTTTTTGGGCACCTTCTACTACATGGTTATTGGTCACAATGTAGCCGTCCGAGCTGATTATTATCCCGCTTCCCGCTCCTGTTTGTGGGACTGCCTGCCAGAACCAGTTGTAGCTCACCGTTTCAGTAACGATGGAAACTACAGCAGGAGCCACCTCTGCTACTAACTCCTGGGTACTAAGCTCAGAGCCAATCTTTTCATCAACAGACAGATATCCTGAGGCGGAACTAGGGGAGTTATCTATGGTGCTGGTAACAACTAGGCCGATACTAACAAGCAAGAGAATACCTATTACAATGTACTTTAGCTTACTCATTTTTCACCTCCGTGCCAAGAAGAGGGGGAAGACTCACCCCCTCTCCAGACAAGTTCTGCTCCACTCGTTTATCAACCGCCTGCTTCAGCGGAAGCATTAAGGCCAGGACACAAACCACCCCGCGGCCCGAAGCCTCTGGCCTGCATCATGCCGCCGCCAGGCCCAGATCCGCCAAGCCCCGGCAACGGTACTTCGATGTCGGGCCGGGACTGCCACCATTCCAGGTACTGGTCAGCTTCCTCCTGAGTCATCTGGCCCTCGTCCACGAGCTTCTGGAGTCGGGTTTCTAGAGCCTCATCCCGTAGCTCGCCTTGAGCTTGGTCCAGAGCGTCCTTCAATTGCTCTGAGTCGATGGTCGTACCCGTCTTCTCTTCGTAGATGGCACAAGCCCTATCCAGAAGCGCCTGGTATCGATCGGTAGTCTGGCTCTGGTCCTCAGTATTGCTTGAGCTATCGCTCCCAGCAACAACTACTCCACCTACTATACCTCCGATCAGCAGTACAGACACCACCACGACTGGAATGAACCACTTACGTTTCCACATTGGCATATCACCTCCTTTCTATTTTTTCTACTGTTGGGGATATGTTTCTTCCTCGGATGCTATATCGGTCTCCTTTACTTGATATGTACATCTCATCTCCTTTTTCAGTCAGTCCCCATCAGTGCAAATCAAGCTTATCACACCAACATGAACCCACCATGAACCGGGAGTGAACGGCAGAAAAAGCATACAAATGAGCCATTTCATCTCATGTTCATCTTGGTGTAATATAATAGGTTTGGGGAGTTTGTTATGCGAATTTTGGTCGTTGATGATGATCGGCGACTCTGTGCTGTCATCAAACGCGGACTTCTGGAAGAGGCCTACGCTGTTGACTTAGCCTACGACGGAGAGGAAGGAGAATATTTTGCCGAGGTCAATCCGTATGACCTCATCATTCTGGACATCATGCTGCCCAATAAAGACGGCATCGAAGTTTGCCATGAGCTTCGCACCAAGAAAATTAATACTCCCATTCTGATGTTGACGGCTAAAGACACTGTGGAGGACCGGGTCAGAGGGCTGGATACAGGAGCCGATGATTATCTGGTTAAACCTTTTGCCTTCAATGAGCTTCTAGCTCGAGTTCGGGCGCTCCTGCGGCGAGAGGGAATGTTAAAATCACCAGAGCTTCGGGTGGGTGATTTAACTATGAACACTCTTACCCGCCAAGTTTGGCGAGGACAAAGACCTATTGAACTGACCACTAAGGAATACGTCATCCTGGAGTACTTCATGCGCCATCCCAACGTGGTAGTCACGCGGACTATGGTCGAAGAACACGCCTGGGATTACGACTTCGATAGCCTGTCCAATCTGGTAGATGTCTATATCCGCCGGTTGCGGCGTAAGATTGACAGCGAGGGGGAAGATAGCCTGATTCAGACGGTGAGAGGAGCCGGCTATCGGTTGAAGGCGACATGAACTTCATTCATAGCATTAAATTCCGATTTACCATCTGGTATCTCTTGGTGCTGGCAGTTTTATTGATTGCCCTCAGTGCCGGGGTATATTTCTATCTCTCGCGAAGTCTTTACCAGAGTCTGGATGATTCGCTGATACTACGTTCGACGGAGCTACATGATATCCCAGCTATTCTGGAAAGCATAAGGCAAGGAGAATTCCAAGAGGAGCTGGGGGAAATCGTCATACTGTACTTTTACTCCGGCGACCAACTGATGGAGGTATCTCCCCGAGGGACAAATATTACCCTGAGCCACGAATTCATTTCGCAAGCCATTGCCGGCACGAGTTTGTTTGCTACTATCCAGACAGAGGAAGGCGAAGGGCTACGTCTCCTGGCTGTCCCTATAAACATTAGCATTCTGGGACCACCGCCGGGTATCCAGCCAGCTGCACTGGTCATTGGCCGCTCGACAAAACAGATAGACCAAGCATTGGCTGGCTTGCTACGCACCCTCATCATCGCTGTCCCGCTGGCTCTGGCATTAGCTGCTGGAGGCGGTATATTTCTGGCCCGCCGAGCGCTTAAGCCAGTAGACAAGATTGCCCAGACAGCGCAGGAAATCGAGGAAACTGACTTAAGTCGAAGGATAAATGTGAACACCAAAGACGAATTGGGGAGGTTGGCAGCAACGCTAAATGAAATGATTGGACGATTGGAAAAAGCGTTCCAGCGCCAGAAGCAATTCACCAGCGATGCTTCGCACGAATTACGTACTCCCCTGGCAGTCATTGAAGCTGAATCCAGTCTGGCACTCCAGAAGGAAAGACCATCAAGCGATTACCGCCAATCCTTAGAGATTATCTCTCAAGAATCAAAGCAAATGTCCTTCCTTATTGACCAATTGCTGACTCTGGCTCGTGCTGATGCCGGAAAGGAACAATGGAACTTCACGGAAGTAAATCTCGGCAAGCTCATCACTAACCTGAGCATAGATGTAGAGATTCTCTGCCAGGAAAAAGGGCTCAGCTTTCAATTAGGTCAACCACAGGATCTGGTGGTGAAAGGCGATGAAGCTAGGCTAAGAGAATTGTTCATGAACCTTTTGGATAATGCCATCAGATATACCCCCACTCCCGGGACTATTTCCCTCTCATTTCGCCGCGAAGGGCAAATGGCCATTGTCGCCATCACAGATACCGGGGTCGGTATTCCCGCCGAAGATATACCTTTCATCTTCGAAAGGTTCTACCGGGTTGACAAATCCCGCTCGCGCACTGAGGGAGGCACTGGTCTGGGCCTGGCAATATGCCGGCATATTGCTGAGGCTCACAAAGGGAAGATAGAAGTAGAAAGCCAGGTGGGAGCAGGAAGCACCTTTTCGGTATGGCTCCCCCTGCGGTCACCTTAGTTCTTTTCTTTGCCGCTAGCTGCTCTTTCCATTTCGCCTGAGAGTCATCTATGGTATACTGCTGGCAAGCATCTTGGGTAAATGAGGGCTAACGTCCGTGTCTAAACGTCTGAACATCAACGGTGTCCCGGCTCTAGTCGGTATCATAGGACCAATTATAGTAATTGTCGGGGACCTCGCGGCGTCTTTATCTATTCCCGGTTACAGCCCGATCCGCGATTCAGTGAGCAGCTTTGCATTGACCTCTCTGGGCTGGCTGCAAACGATTTGTTTTCTGGCTATGGGCTTGCTGTTGGAGATCTTTGTCGCCGGGCTCTTTTTCAATATTCGTAGAGCACGGGGCTTCTATGCCGGCATTGTACTTCTCGCTCTCTGTGGTTTCGTGCTGATGTTGATTGCCGCTTTTCATATGGACCATTCAGGAGCTCCGCCCATTGATGGCATAATCCACACGATAGCCTCTTATAGTCTTGGCTTGTTATTCCCTATCGCCATTCTGTCGCTAGCATCCAGCTTCAAGAGGACGCCGAATTGGAAAGGCATTTTTATTTATACCCTGATTGCCGGCGTCCTGGGTTTCGGCCTGATAATAGGGGCGCTCTTTGGTGACCAGCGAGGCTGGTTTGGTTTGTATGAGCGAATTATAATAGGCAACGCACTAGTCTGGGTCGAAGTAGTAGCAGTCCATTTTTTACACCTGCTACTGAGACAGGAGCTGAAGCCTCAGTCCTTACAGGGTGGCGCAAGCGGAGGATAATCATGAATAAAAGTCGTTTAGTGTTATCCCTGTCAATTCTAAACTTGCTGGGCTTCCTCGGTACTATTGTCGTTAATGCGCTGGCCAATATCCTCCCCATCAACAATATGAAGACCGGAGACTTATCCGACCTATATCCGAATTTGTTCGTGCCAGCGGGGCTGACTTTTGCAATCTGGGGGCTAATCTATGTATTACTTGCTATCTTCGTCATATATCAATTAATACCCTCCGTTAGAAGAGACGCCCAGAAGGTTGACTTTGTACAGAAAACCGGGCTGCTATTCTTTATTTCCTGCATCGCCAACATCGGCTGGATATTCGCCTGGCATTATAAAATCGTCCCCCTATCTCTGGCCCTGATGCTGATACTGCTGGGATGTCTGCTGGTAATTTACTTGAGGCTAAACATTGGCAAATCGGAGGCGAACAAGGCTGAAAGATATTTGGTGCACCTTCCCTTCAGTGTTTACCTTGGCTGGATTACCATAGCCACGATTGCCAATGTCACCGCTCTACTGGTGGATATCAACTGGGGCACATGGGGTCTTGGTGAGCAATTCTGGGCAGTAGCAGTGATTATCGTGGGTATTGCTATTGCATTATCGGTACTCTTCACCCGCAAAGATATCTATTATTCCCTTGTGGTTGATTGGGCATTACTCGGCATATTGCTAAAACGACTTTCAGTTACAACAGTGCCCGATCAAAGCGTAGTAGTCGTTACAATTGTTGGTCTAGTACTTATTAGCGGCGGAGTTATAGCTCAACTGATAAGAAAAAAGGCTTATTAGCCAAAATATCGGTATATCTTAATCTTACTAATCCTTGCAGCCACCCCAACCAAAAAGTAACATCAGAGCGAATTGTTCGATAATCGCTTAGAGCTTTCGTGCTTTCTTCTGCGAGATGAAATCGTGCTACAATGCAGTTCACTGAGACCCAAGCTGTGTGCTAAGATAATATACTAAGCTACGAAATGATTATCGCTGTTATCGGAGACTCCTCCTGCTCCCCAGAAGAAACTAAGCTGGCAGAAACCGTCGGTGAATTGTTAGCCCAGCAAGGTGTCACCATAGTATGCGGTGGCTTGGGTGGTGTTATGGAAGCTGCTTGTCGCGGTGCTAAGTCCAAAGGTGGCTTGACTGTAGGCATTTTGCCGGGACAAGATTCAAGCACGGCAAACCACTGGGTAGATATCCCCGTGGTTACTGGCATAGGTGAGGCCAGGAATGTCGCAGTGGTGAAGTCAGCCCAAGCAGTGATTGCCATCGGCGGAAGCTATGGAACCCTAAGCGAAATTGCCTATGCCCTGAAGAGTAGAATCCCGGTCATCGGCTTGAATACCTGGTCGCTGTCACGCAATGGGCAAGAGGACGATTCCATAATCAGAGTCCAGAGTGCTACCGAGGCGGTGGGTAAAGCTGTTTCCTGGGCTAAGAAAGGACAAGAGAGATGAATCCAACCGAATTGAGGAGGGCCATAGTAGAAGGAATCCGTTCAAAACTAGGAAAGGGTGTAAACATAGAAGATGAGCAAAAGCAGCAATACCATTCAATCAAGGCGAAAGGGAGATTGCTAGTTTTGCTTCGCGAGTGCAAAGCATATGTATCGGTTAAAAAATTAACGAAAAGTGCTAAGCGTAACCAAACCTGCAAGCGGATTATTATGGTTTACAATGAAATGGATATCCCCAGAGCGGTGGAAAAAATAGTCAGAATCTATTGGGAAAAGAAGCTCTCGTGACAAGGAGTTAGCCGCAAAGTGTCCTCGCAAATGGCAAACATCAAAAGTGTAAAAGCCAGAGAGATTCTCGATTCGCGTGGCAATCCTACCATAGAGGCAGAGGTGGTATTGGTTGATGGCAACGCGGGTATTGCGTCTGTCCCCTCAGGGGCAAGCACCGGGAAATATGAGGCTGTGGAGCTTCGAGATGGTGATAAAAGTAGATATAGAGGGCTCGGCGTCCTAAAAGCCATAGAACACGTCAATAATGAGATTGCTTCAGCAATAGTGGGGATGTCCGCTTTAGAGCAGGCAGCTATTGACGAGCGACTAATTGAACTTGATGGCACTGCTAATAAAGCCCGGCTGGGAGCTAATGCCCTACTGGCGATATCTCTTGCCGTAGCCAAGGCTGGAGCTAGCTTCCAGGGTGTTCCTTTATATCGTTACTTAGGAGGAGCAAGAGCTAAACAATTACCTGTCCCTATGTTAAATATTCTCAATGGGGGTAAGCATGCCTCGGGCTCTGTCGATTTTCAGGAGTTTATGATAGTGCCAGTGGGCGCTGTCAATTTCCACAAAGCCATGCAAATAAGCAGCGAAGTGTATCATTCCCTGCATAAAGTGCTTGAAAATAAGAGATTAAACACCAATGTGGGAGACGAAGGTGGCTTTGCTCCTCGGCTCCCCTCTAATAAAGATGCGCTGGAGCTGATACTAGCAGCCATCGACATGGCTGGCTATAAAGCTGGCCAGGACTTATTTATCGCCCTGGACCCAGCCGCCAGCACCTTCTACCAGGGAGGGAAGCATCACAGTGTTCATGGGAAATATGTCCTCTCCCGGGAAGATGTTACACTCGATTCCACAGAAATGATTGACTACTATGTCAAATTAGTCTCGGATTACCCGGTCATCAGCATTGAGGATGGGCTGGCTGAGGATGATTGGGCAAACTGGTCGTTGCTCACTGCTCGACTAGGAAAGCAGGTTCAAATTGTGGGCGATGACCTTTATGCTACCAACATGAAGCGCCTGGAAAAGGGCATTGCTCAAAAGGCCTCCAACTCAATCCTTATTAAGCCAAATCAGATAGGCACGCTCAGTGAAACCCTGGCTGTTATCAAAAGAGCACAGCAGGTGGGGTGGACAACCATCATCAGCCACAGGTCTGGTGAGACCGAGGATACTACTATTGCCGACCTCGCGGTAGCCAGCAATGCCGGATTCATTAAAGCCGGTGCCCCCTGCCGCAGCGAGAGACTGGCTAAGTACAATCGCCTCCTCAGGATAGAGGAGGAATTAGGCAAGGCTGCACAATACCCTGGTAAAAGGGCGTTGTATAATTTAGAGAGGATGAAATAATGCGGATATTAAATGGTGTTCATCAAATAAAAACTCCCGGTCCTGGAAGTGCATCATGGTCTACCAATGTTTATGTAATTGAAGGCGGTGATGGGCATATACTGGTTGATAGCGGATGGGATAGCCAGGAATCCCTCTGGGCTCTCCAGGAAGGGATGAGACTGTCAAATCTCAAACTTCGAGACGTCAAAAAAGTGGTTATCACCCATATACATCCCGACCATTATGGGTTGTCAAGCAAGATAAAACAAATCTGCGGGGCCCAGGTAGCTATTCACAGGATTGATGCGGGTTTTATCTCTCCCAGGTATAAAGATTTTGCTGACCTGATTCAAAAGACTGAAGAGCTGCTTCGGCAGAATGGTGTCCCTCAGGACGAACTGCCTCAGTTAAAAGAGGCTTCGCTATGGATGAATAAATATGTCACCCCGGACTTACCTGAAGTTATGCTAGAGGATGGCGACATAATTTCTAACGACTCTTTCGAATTGAAGGTATTATGGACGCCGGGGCACTCGCCAGGCCATATCTGCCTGTATGAAAAAGAGAAGAAGTTTATTCTCACTGGTGACCATGTCTTGTATGAGACCACTCCCCACGTTGGTTTCAATCCCCTCTCCGGCGATAACCCCCTGGGCGACTATATTTCTTCCCTTAAGAAATTAGAGAGCCTTAAGGCTAACTTTATCCTCCCGGGGCATGGGCCGCTATTCAATGCTTTAGGGCTGAGAATAGAAAAGATACTCCAGCATCACGAGCAAAGGAAGAGAGCCATCATGAACTCTTTGCGCGACGGCTTGAAGACAGCCTACGAGATAGCTCAGAAAATCCCCTGGATGACCGACCAAGGAGGCACCGCTTTCCGGGATTTGCCAGTTTGGGACAAGCGTATGGCTGTTACCGAGACCCTTGCTCACCTTAAGCTCTTGACGGAGGAAGGCAGAGTGAGCAATGTTGCTATGGATGGTGCTTCCATGTATATAGCTAAAGACTAGCCTCACCTAGCCTCTCCCTTGAACGGAGAGGAATGCAGTGAGGGTGGAAATTAAATGGAAAAGAGGAGGTAAAAATGGCAACAAAAGTAGGAATCAATGGCTTCGGGCGTATTGGCAGGTTAGCTCTGAAGGCAATTATCCAGCGTTGTGGCGGTAAGGCAGAGGTGGCGGCGGTGAATGACCTTACCGATGCTAAAACCAATGCCCATCTTTTTAAGTACGATAGCAATTATGGAATCTATTCCGGTAAGGTGGAAGCTAAAGACGATGGCATTGTAATTGACGGCAGAAAAATAAAGGTCTTAGCTGAGCGTGAGCCGGCGAAGATTCCCTGGCGAGACTACGGGGTAGATATTGTAATTGAATCTACCGGGCTTTTCACCCAGGCGAGCAAGGCTGCTGCCCACCTTCAAGGCGGTGCTAAGAAAGTAATTATTTCAGCACCGGCTCAAGAAGAGGATATATCTATTGTCCTCGGCGTCAATGAAGGGCAATATGACCCGGCTAAGCACCGCATTATATCCAACGGCTCCTGCACTACTAATTGCATTGCCCCTGTAATTAAAGTCCTTCACCAAAACTTTGGCATCGTTCACGGGTTAATGACTACCGTTCACGCTTATACTAACGACCAAAAAATACTGGACGTGTTTCACCGCGACCTGCGCCGAGCCAGGTCTGCCGGTACCAACATCATCCCGACTACTACCGGTGCTGCTAAAGTTGTGGGCGTGGTCATTCCAGAACTTCAGGGGAAGTTACACGGTATTGCCCTCAGAGTGCCCATTTCGGTGGTGTCCGTCGTGGACTTTGTCGCTGATTTGAAGAGAAAGGTAAGTGCTGAAGAAATTAACGACGCCTTTCGCAAGGCTGCTGACGGAGAGCTTAAGGGAATTCTGGAATATTGTGACGAGCCACTGGTGAGTTCGGATTTTAAGGGCAATCCCGCCAGTGCTATCTTCGATGCTCTAAGCACCATGGTCATTGATGGCAACCTGATAAAGGTGTTAGCTTGGTATGACAACGAGTGGGGCTATAGCTGTCGCCTTGCTGACCTCGTCGCCTATATCATCAAAAAGGGATTATGACTCCCATCTAAGCTCTCCCTCGAAGGGAGAGAAATAAGGAGGGAACAAACAATGCACGTCAGTGTGTGCCAAATTGAGCTTCGCCTCCCTGAGAACCATTCCCTTAAAGGTAAGAGACAGGTAATTAAGTCCATCATTACACGGCTACAAAATAAGTTCAATATTTCCGTAGCTGAGGTGGATAATCAGGATTTATGGCAATTAGCTACTTTGGGTGTAGCTTGCGTTAGCAATCACAGAAGACATGCCGATGAGACTCTGGCCAATGTCGTAAAGTTCGTTGTCCAGAACTACCCCGATGTGGAGCTATTGAGTTCGGAAATAGAGACCTTTCCCTAAACCACCCGCCAAAATCCTGTGATTTTCGCGGGAACCCAGTCATACTTGGATTCAACTTCCATGAGGCTTCTAAGGACCTGCAGGACTCTCTTGAGGTCAGCATAAATGGATGCTGCTGCTTTTCTTCACCACCTTCTCAGCCTGACCGACTATGGCCAGCAGATTGTCCATATCGAACGAATCCCTCATCAAGGCGCTGTTTTCGGCAAACTGGATAACCCGCTCCACCCCAGTCTGCAAGCATGCTTGAAATCCCTGGATATATCAGCTCTTTACAGCCACCAGGCAGAAGCGTTGAATGCCATCCTGGCCGGGAAAAATGTGATAATAGCCACGCCCAGTGCCAGTGGCAAGACCTTGTGTTATCACCTAGCCACGCTCGATGCGCTTTTGCACGATAAGAATAGCCGTGCTCTTTATATCTTCCCCACGAAAGCTCTAGCCCAGGACCAGCTACGTAGCTTGAAACAAATCGCCCGCCCCCTGTCATTGCGAGCCAGAGGCGAAGCAATCTCTCCGGCGGCTATGGCCACTTTCGACGGCGATACGCCGCAGGATGAAAGGGCAAACATAAGAAGACAGGCCAGAGTAGTGCTCACCAACCCCGATATGCTCCATCTGGGCATTTTGCCTAACCATCAATCGTGGTCTAGATTGTTTCGCAACCTCAAATATGTCGTGGTAGATGAGACTCATATTTATCGGGGGGTCTTCGGCTCCCACGTAGCCAATGTCCTGCGGAGACTGCGGCGGCTTTGCGTTTTTTATGGCTCCGCTCCCCGGTTTATCTGCTGTTCAGCCACTATCGCCAATCCCCAGGAGCATGCTCAAAATATCGTCGGATTGCCTTTTGAGGCCATTGTTGAAGATGGCTCACCACATGGCGAGAAATACTTCGCCTTTTGGAATCCACCTGTCATTGATGAGGCTAAGACCAGCCGGCGCAGTTCCAACAGCGAGGCGGCTTTCCTTCTCAAAGAGCTTGTTCAGAAAGAGATACGCAGTCTCGTGTTTGCCAGCACTCGTAAGCTTACCGAACTCATTTATATTTATACCCAGGAACAACTACCGCCGTCCCTGAAGGATAAGATCAGCCCTTACCGGGCGGGGTACCTTCCCGAAGACAGGCGCCGAATTGAGCGCCAATTCTTCGAAGGTGAGTTTCTTGGCTTGGTCGCCACGACGGCTCTGGAATTGGGGATAAACATCGGCGATTTGGATGCGACCGTCCTCACCGGCTATCCCGGCAGCATTGCCAGTGCCTGGCAGCAAGCTGGGCGTAGCGGACGCAGCACCCATAGCTCCTTGAGTTTTCTTATTGCCCAGCAAAATCCGCTTGACCAATACCTGATCCGTAACCCAGATTTCTTTTTCAGCAAGAACTTCGACAACGCGATCATCAATCCTGAGAATCCTTATATCCTGAAGCCTCACCTCCTCTGCGCCGCCTGGAAGAAACCATTAGAAGACAAGGATGAGGCGTTCTTCGGTGCCAGCATGGGCACTATGCTGACTGAGCTGGAACAAGAAGGGAGGTTGAGAAAACCCCAGGAAAGATGGCATCCCGCTCCTTCTATCTCCTATCCCGCCCAGGACATAAATATCAGGGCGACATCGGGGCAAAATTATGCTGTCATTGATGGCCGGGACGGTTGCTTATTGGAGACAGTGGAAGCCAGCGTTGCCTTTTTCCAGGTACACCCCGGCGCTATTTATCTCCACCAGGGTGAATCTTACCTTATCACGGAACTTGATTTAGCCCGGCGCATCGCCTGGGCAGAACCGAGGCCTATAGATTACTATACCCAGACTATGGAGATACACGACATCCGGGTCACGAAGCTGCTCAAGGAAAAAGATTGCCATAGGGTGAAGGTTTACTTCGGAGATGTTGATGTTACCGTCATGGTAGTGGGCTTTAAGAGAAAAAAACAGTTCACGGAAGAGGTCATCGAAGAGGAGCCTCTGGATTTGCCAGCACAAAACTTTCCCACCAAGGCCCTCTGGTTTGATTTGCCTCAGAAGGCGATTGACAGAATAGCCGATGCTGGGCTTGACTTCCACGGCGGTTTACATGCTTGTGAACACGCTGCCATTGGCATACTTCCCTTATTTGCTCTCTGCGACCGCAATGACATTGGCGGCGTTTCCACTCCTTTTCATCCCAATACCGGCAAGGCGCAGATTTTTATTTACGATGCCCACCCTGGAGGCATTGGCATCGCCGAGAAAGGATTTGAGATGATAACCGAGCTCTGGCAAGCCACTTTGAAAGCCGTGGAAGAATGTCCCTGTGCTGACGGCTGTCCCTCCTGCGTACAATCGCCCAAGTGCGGCAACAATAACCAGCCCCTGGATAAGGAAGCTGCGGTAATATTGCTTGAAGAACTCGTGGCCTGAGGGGCTAGGAAAATCTGGGAAAATCAGAAAAACTATTGACAATTCCTTGGATAGTGGTATAATACCTTATATAAGAGTAGGTTCTACAAAAAATAATACTTCAGGAGTAATATAAAGTTGCTGGTCAGATGTGTGTGACGGGGGGTTACCTTGGTCTTTATCGTGCTCAGTTCTGTACGGGCATCAACTCTATTTTTCTCTGCGCCCCATCACTACGAGATTAGGGAAGTCAGTCCAAGCAATCCCGGTGCGTAGAGCGTAGAAAGAAAAATAGAGCGAACCCTGTAACACTCTTATAACTCAAAGGAGGGATGAGTATGGTTTGACGACGGAAAGATGTGATGTAGTCTTGAAAAGCTTTAGAAAGGAGGGAAAAAGTGAATAAAGTACTTTTGCTTTTGTTCGCGCTGCTGCTAGCTATCAGCGTGGGTGTTGTCGGCTGTCACCTTAATATGTACACCCTCACTATGGCAGTGTCTCCTCCCGGTGCCGGAACGACAACCCCTACCGGTACGGCTTTCGAACCAGCCGGCCTTGGCGTCAACATACAAGCGGTAGCCGCCGCAGGCTACCAGTTTGTTAACTGGAGCAGCGCGCCAGCAGGCACATTCGGTAATGCCACTGCGCCGACGACTACCTTCACCATGCCCGCTCAAGCTGTAACCGTCACCGCTCATTTTGCTGTGGTGCCGCTCGATCACTTCAAGGGCTACTGGGTGGACGAGGAAACAGCGCCGTACATAGGGGAGGTTGTGTCCCTGGAGGACCAGTTCGGCGCTGTCAACGCAACGGTGGAGTCGGCCGTGTTTTTCTGCAATCCTGTCGAGAAGCTGCACGACGAGGTGCTGACGCCAATTTCGAACCCCAACCATCACCTCACATTGTACGGCCTACACTACGAAGAAGCGCCTCAGACGTGGCAAGTGGAGGTCGATAACCAGTTTGGGACCCAGAACCTGACCGTGTCCGGTCCGTTCTGGCTAGCTGTACCAACGCAGAAGCTGGTACCGGGGGACCACGAACCGCCGGTGGGTCTCGACCACTTCTTGCTCTATGAGGTCACTCCAGGCCCGTCCATGAATGTGGTTGTCGATCTGAACGACGAGTTCGGCTATGACCCAGATGTCTTGGTGCACTACCCTGTTTTCTTCGCTAACCCCGTCCGGAAAACACACAACGGGGAGGTAACGGAGATCGTGAACCCGGAGGCGCATCTGGTATTCTACTGGATATGGGGCAAGGATTTCGAGACGGAGGTACAGGTTGTCAATCAGTTCGGTGAACAGACCCTCGACGTGTACAGCCACCTGTACAACAACCCAGCTCTCCTCGCCGTACCGTCCGAGAAGACCTGGGAAAAACCACTTTCCTTCATGGTCGCCGCAGGCGACAGCTACACGGTGGGGCTTAAGTCCGACGGCACCGTGGTCGCCGTGGGAGATAACACCTACGGGCAGTGCAATGTCGGCGGCTGGACGAACATCATCCAGGTCGCCGCAGGCCAGGGTCACACAGTGGGGCTTAAGTCCGACGGCACCGTGGTCGCCGTGGGATTCAACACCTCCGGGCAGTGCAATGTCGGCGGCTGGACGGGCATCATCCAGGTCGCCGCAGGCCACCATCACACGGTGGGGCTTAAGTCCAACGGCACCGTGGTCGCCGTGGGAGACAACGGCTGGGGGCAGTGCAATGTCGGCGGCTGGACGAACATCATCCAGGTCTCCACATTCAGGTTGCACACGGTGGGGCTTAAGGCCGACGGCACCGTGGTCGCCGTGGGACTCAACGCCAACGGGGAGTGCAATGTCGGCGGCTGGACGGGCATCATCCAGGTCGCCGCAGGCTACGACCACACGGTGGGGCTTAAGGCCGACGGCACCGTGGTCGCCGTGGGACTCAACTCCGACGGGCAGTGCAATGTCGGCGGCTGGACGAACATCATCCAGGTCGCCGCAGGCGGCAGTCACACGGTGGGGCTTAAGGCCGACGGCACCGTGGTCGCCGTGGGAGGGGGATACAACGACTACGGGCAGTGCAATGTCGGCGGTTGGACGGGCATCGTCCAGGTCGCCGCAGGCTTGTTTCACACGGTGGGGCTTAAGGCCGACGGCACCGTGGTCGCCGTGGGAGACAACACCTACGGGCAATGCAATGTCGGCGGCTGGACGCTTAACGTCTAGGTCGCCGCAGGTTGGTATCACACGGCGGGGCTTAAGGCCGACGGCACCGTGGTCGCCGTGGGAGACAACGACGACGGGCAGTGTAATGTCGGCGGCTGGGATTTGAATTGAACTTTCCCCCCGTACCTCCGCCCTTATGGGCGGAGGTACGGTTATATTGTCGTTGCGAGCCACCTTCTCTTTCTTGTCCTTGCGAGCACCTGAAAGGTGCGCGGCAATCTCCACCCTCACCCTCACCCGTCCAAGGAGAGGGACTTTAGAGTCAGCCGAAGCAATCCCGGTGGGTAGAGCGTAGAAAGAAAAATAGAGTTGACCCTGTAGCACTCTGCTTTTTCAAGACGTATAAGCGATTATTCTCAATAGCTAATTGCAATATTGTTGCATTTAGCTTTGTTTGCTGCTATCATAGTGCCATGGTCCAAGACTCAATCCGAATTTTGCAAGCTCAAGGACACAAGGCGACCAAGCCACGGAAGCTGGTGCTCGAGGTGCTGGAAGAAATTGAAAAACCGCTTTCTCCTTACGATATACAGGGGATTTTGCGCCAGCGGGGTAAATATCTAAACCACGTTACCATCTACCGTATACTCGATTTGTTTTGCAGCCTCAATCTAGCTCACAAAATGCTGTCCGGCGGTGGATTTGTGAAGTGCAGCTTGAACGCTACGGAAGGTTGCCATCGTTTTATGGTCTGCCAGGACTGTGGAGTCATTCAAGAATTTGCCGACAAGGAATTGTGCCGAGAGGAAAACGACCTTGCCCGGAGTCTGGGCTTTCATACCGAACATCATCTTTCTGAATTCTCCGGACTCTGCTCTCGTTGCCATAGGTAGAGGTTGCTGAAATATGTCAATTCTGGGCAGTGTGATGCTGGTGTTGGAACCAAAATAGACTGGACGTGTCAATTCTCAAGAAATGGATTTAGCCAACTTAAGCCTAGCAACCGCCTTCGTAATAGGCCTAGCACATACCCTCGAGCCCTGTGAAGATAAGGCAATCGTTTCCTTATTCGTTTTCTGGGCTACTAAGAAATTATCTCAAGCGGTTGGCCTGGTAGTATTGTATGGCCTGGGGATGGCTCTGGCGGATACTGCTATGGGGTTTGTCCTTTCATATGTCGGCGTGAGATGGCTTGATATTATCAGAACTCCTCTGGAAATTACGGCGGGAGCGATTACCTTGATCTTCGGCTTTTTTATGCTGAGGGGCAAGGAATTGACTCATGTCGGTCATCACCATGGTGAAGCTGTAGCCCCCGCTAACACAAAACTACTGCACTGGCACTCCATCCTGGGTTTTGGTATAGTGCGAGGGTTGCCACCCTGCCCACTGGAAGTTGCTATGCTGCTATGGGCGGCATCACTCGGTGATATATGGCGTGGCACAGCTACCATTTTTGTTTTCGGTTTGGGCACTACTGTAGGTCTAATCCCTCTTGGTTTAATCATGGGAGGCATAAGTAATGCTATCAGTAGAACCAGATATGAGAGCATTGTTCCCAAGATTACCGCTATTTTGATGATATGTTTTGGTCTCTTCCTCATGCTGGCTCCGATATTCGGAATTGAATTGTAAGATTGGTATAGAGTAATCGTCGAAGCTCGCAATACAGTCTGGATTCCTTGCTGCCCGAGCGACATAGTTTATCCTCTTTATTCGCGAGGAGGAAGCCAGAGCTACCTTTGCCAGAAAGACGAGAAATCGTCTATACTTGTGCTATTATATTGGGGCATCCTCAATTACGGAGGCAGCTTGTTGGATTTGTTAAAAAAGACTGAACTAGGAGTAAAAAGAGGCAAGGAAACCTGGTTCGGCAAGATAGCTAATATTTTTAAGCGGGGCTCTTTCGGGGATGAGGTCTGGGAAGAATTGGAAGAGTTGCTTGTCTCGGCTGATGTTGGTGTAGAGACTACGAGCAAACTCCTGAGCAAAGTCAAACAGCGGGTGAAAACAGACAGGCTTTCAGAGGTATCTCAGATACGGGAAGCTTTGAAAGAGGAGATGATAAGTCTATTAAGCGTCCGTTCATCGAGACCCCGCGCTTCGCTCGGAGTGACATCCACTCATTCCGAATCCCTCACTTCCTGCCATTCTGAGCGCAGCGAAGAATCCCCTCAGGTTATCCTCGTGGTCGGCGTGAATGGCTCGGGCAAGACGACGAGCATTGCCAAACTAGCCTATGGTTTCACTTCACAGGGAAAGCAAGTTATCCTGGCGGCAGCAGATACCTTCCGGGCAGCAGCTATTGAGCAGCTTAAACACTGGGGAGAGAAAGTAGGCGCCGAAGTCATCGCCCATCAACCCGGTGGCGACCCCGGAGCAGTTGCCTATGATGCCGTTCAGGCCGGCTATAGCCGCCATGTTCAAGCGGTGATTATCGATACTGCTGGTCGTCTTCATACCAAGTTTAATCTCATGGAAGAACTCAAGAAGATAAAGAGAGTGGTAGCTAAGCATGATGCTTCAGCCCCTCATCAAGTTTTGCTGGTAATGGACGCTACCACAGGACAAAATGGATTGGCCCAGGCCAAACACTTCACCAAAGCTGTGGACGTCACCGATATTTTCCTGGCCAAGCTGGATGGCACAGCCAGAGGCGGCATAGTATTTGCCATATGCGACCAGTTAAACATACCAATTTCTTATATTGGCACTGGTGAAAAATTGCAGGACATGGCTCCCTTTGATGCTGAGGTCTTTGTTAATGCTATTTTCTCTTAAATGGAAAGGGGAAGATAAATGCTCACTATCAGCGTAAACCCCGTTGCTTTCACCATTGGCCCCCTAACGGTACGGTGGTATGGGATTATTATAGCTATAGCGGTTGCAATGCTGGTAGTCATTATGCTCAGGGAAGCAAAAAAAATAGGCATCACGCGTGATCTCTACAGCCTTTCCTTGTGGAGTATTGTTGGCGGCCTTGTCGGAGGCCGGCTGGCATATGTAATCTATGATTGGGATTATTTCGTAGCGAACCTCCGAGCTATTTTTGGCTTTCAGGGCCTTGCTCAAAACGGGATGATTATTGGCATCATTGTGGCAGCATTGATCTATATGAGGGTGACGAGAATGCGCTTCTCCATGCTACTTAGCATAGGCGATGCCGTTGCCGTAGGGGCGCCTTTAGCTCTAGCCATAGGCAGGATTGGTTGCACCCTAAACGGCTGCTGCACTGGTCAGCTCAGTCCGTTTCATTTTTTCCCGGGGGCTGTGATTTATGCTCCCCCTCCACCCGGTACTCCTCTTCAAGATTGGTATTACCTCTCTAGCCAATATTTTGGGGTGCCGATTTACCCCACTCAGATTTATCACTTATTATGGGGGTTGACAGTTTTTGGTATAGTGTGGCGATTTCGGGGAAAACTCAAACCCGAAGGCAGTCTTTTGTTCTTTTTCTTTTGCCTTTATGCCGTCGGTGATTTTGGCATTAGGTTTCTCCGTACTGACGAACCAGTGCTCTGGGGGCTTCGTCAAGCCCAAGTTCTTGACTTAGCTATACTGGCGATATTTTTGCCCTGGCTTATTATCAGAATGCGCCGATTTCAGAAACAGGCTTTGGTGGCCGAGCCTTCTAACGAAGCTGAGTCGGAGCAAAATCGAGAAGATTAAGTCTTAGCACCTCTTCTCCATTCCAGCGGCTTTTTTCCAGGTTATACACAATATCTATGTGAGACGGAATTTCCGCCCGTTTTTTCTGCGACTCAAAATCTACAGCTTGCCAGGTTACATTTCCTTGTTTGAGTTTTAGTCTCAGCCACTCGC
>JBGPRV010000003.1:0-30974 GCA_041489785.1 Dehalococcoidia bacterium
AAATTTACGTACCACGTTCAGCCGGTTTTTACTACAATGGTGGCAAGACGGAGAAGCAATGAAATTGCCCAATGGAGAAAGTCTTGTTGAATTGCAGCAGAGAGCCTGGAAGGCTGTTGAACGTCTGCTAGAAAGGCATAAAACTAGTCCTGAGCACAACAAAGACGCTACGGCGGTAGTAGTCAGCCATTACTTCGTTACCTTAGCCATCATTCTCAAGGCTTTAAATTTGCCTCTGGACTGCTTTACCAAATTCAAATTAGACCTCGCTGGAGTAAGCATTCTTGAGTTCCGGGATTATGGAGCCCGCTTGGTGACATTTAACGATACCTCCTATTAGTGTTAGCTGCGAGGGTTAAAGCAAGGAAGCAATTCCTATGAACAAAGTTAAGCTAGAGTCAAAAGTTATAGATTTTATCCAGCGGTATAGCTTGATTCCACCTGAGGAGATAGTGGTTGTCGGCGTCTCAGGTGGTGCTGATTCAGTATGTTTACTCCATGTCCTGACAAAATGGCGGAAGGGACTAGGGATAAAACTTCACATAGCTCATCTCAATCACCAACTTCGAGGAGTTGAATCCGAAGCTGATGCTGAATACGTGTCTAATCTGGCTGGCTCGCTGGGCATTCCCATCACTGTTGATAGGCAGGACGTGGCAGCCTACAGGACTGAAAGAAATTGCTCTATTGAGGAAGCTGCCCGGGAACTACGCTATGCTTTTCTTGCCCGGGTAGCTAAAGAGGTCGGAGCCAATCGAATAACCACAGGTCATACCAGGGATGACCAGGTGGAGACCATTTTGATGCACATATTACGGGGAACAGGAATTACCGGATTGTGCGGTTTAGCCCCTTGCTCGCCTATGGCGTATGACAGCCAGGGAATGTCCTTGCGAGCCGAAGCCCTGAGCGTAGCGAAGGGGCAGCGAAGCAATCTCTTAGTAATAAGACCTCTTCTGGATATTACCAGGGAGGAAACAGCGAGTTATTGCCAGGAACATCAGCTTGACCCGCGTATTGATTCCTCCAATCTGTCTCCTTCCTTCTTCCGAAATCGCCTTCGCCTCCACTTGTTGCCTCTACTTAGACAATATAATCCGAGCATTGACCAAGCCCTGCTTCGTTTGGCTGATATCGCCAAAGAGGATAGCGCTTTCATTGAACAACAAGCTTCTGGGTTGTGGGATGAAGTAGCCAAGCAGGAAAATAACGCCATCTACCTGGATAAAAAACAGATTGCTGGCTTGCCGATAGCCTTGCAGAGGCAATTATTGAGAGCAGCTGTGACCAAGCTGGCCGGGGATGTTCGAGACATCGAAGCCAGTCATATTGAAGCGGCAAGGAGTCTGCTAAATAAACAGGCTAGCAAAAGAATCTCTCTGCCCCACGGACTTATCTGTCACGGAGGATATGATGAGCTCGTGATTACCAAGCTCCCCTCGGTCATTGCGAGCGACCTGCCCGCCAAGGCTTGGCAGGCGGGAGCGTGGCAATCTCAACTCCCGCCCTGTCCTTTCCCTCCGTTGCCCGGCGAATTTCCTCTTAAAGTGCCTGGTAAGACAGTTTTCCCGGGATGGAAGGTGATAGCCAGCGTAGTTCGAGAGCGAGTGGCTTCTCCGTCATCGCGAGGCACCTTGAGCACAAGCGAGAGAACTTGTCAAAGCAATCTCGTTGCTCATTTCGATTTCCACAAAACAGGAACCGCGCTCTCTGTCCGTCAGCGTCGGCCCGGAGATAGATTTCAGCCCCTGGGCATGAGCATGCCTAAGAAACTCTATGAGTTTATGGTTGACGCCAAGATACCTCGTTCCTGGCGAAGCCACATCCCCATCGTCTGTTCCCCTCAACAAATCATCTGGGTAGTAGGCTGGCGCATTGATGATAGGGTCAAGACCACTGAAGCTAGCAAAGAAATCCTTCGTCTGGAGTTTATAAAGTCAGAGTGAAAGCAGTAGACAGGGAATTACTTTTACGCCGTCTTACCGTCGAAGAAGCCCTATGGCGGCTTGACCAATATCTCTACGATGCCTTTATGGCTGGCTTGCCCTCTGTGTGCATTGTTCATGGCAAGGGGACAGGAAAATTACGCCATGCCGTACACGAGTCACTAGCCAAGCATCCTCTGGTTAAATCCTATCGCCTTGGTGATTATGGTGAAGGAGACTATGGCGTCACCATAGTGGAGCTGACAAATCGCTAGAGCTTGCCTCCCGTGTCATTGCGCGCGACCTGCCCGCCTGCTCGCCGTACGACTTCGGCAGGCAAGCCAAGGCTTGGCAGGCGGGAGCGTGGCAATCCTCATTGCCCCACCAAGATTGCTTCGGCTGGCTTTGCCAGCCTCGCAATGACGAGAAAAGTGTGGGCCATTGCTTATCCGTGGCCGAAAATTTTATAATTCTTCTTGATTTCTGAGAACAGGGGCATGGAAACGATTAGAGAGACACTACGGCAAGAGCAAATTCTGGCTGAACAGGAAGAATTATCAACTGGGATTAAGGAAGCGCATAGTGAGGTAGAATTCTTACGCCGGCGGCTTGATCGGCTGGCGAAGTTACAATCACTCCTCAAAGAAAAGTACCATAGTAGATTAAAAGGCCTCTCTACCCAGCTTAGTGACATAGATTTACAACAGTGGGAGCTCAGAAATCTGACAAGGCAACTGAAAGGGAATAAAGAGAAGCAATCAATTATTAAAGAACAGATAGCTAGCCTGGAGAGGCGTAAGAAAACCCTTCTCGGAGTAGCAAGACAGATTTCAGGATATAAAAGAGCAAGTAAGGCCCAAACTGAAGCAATAGAAGAGGAACAGGAAATCCTTTCTCAGCGGATTCATGACCTGGAGCATACGCTAGAGCTTGCAGAACAAGCTGGATTAGATAAAAAAGAGCTGGAGATTGTCGTCCAGCGAATTTATGCCAAAAAAGGATGGCTGGAAGAGCATGCCCTTGACCTCAGCAAAAGGACCATAGATTTGCTCTTCGACTTTTACATACCTCCCAGGCGTAATAAACGATTTAAGCTATAAGCTATTTATCGTCGGCCTGCCACAGAGGCTCGGTTAGATTCAAGGCGTAGTTTCTTGAGGCGCAGCGGCTCGCAGCTTATCAGTTCAGCTTGCCCGCAGGGCGGGTTTGATAACCCCCGACAAGAGACATGACAGTTAGCAGTGCAACCCGGAACAGGCTTGAATCTACCATCTGCTTGCTTTCGGGCAAAGGGCAGTGGTAATCCCTCGCAGTGCGGGATGCCCGGGGAATCACTCTCCCCGGCGGAAAGTTCCTGGCAGGTGGCATAAGTCATTCCCCTGGCTTCAACCAATTCCTTGACTTTACGGTGGAAGCCGAGCCTCAAGTCCCTGCGCAGGCGATAGCCTCCGCCTGACCAGTGTGCCTCGTAGATGTATTCCTGCTCGAATTTCTTGGCTGCTAGTGGCGACTGGCTGTAGATAACTTTGTATATTCGCTGCCATATACTTGTGCCTTCGTAGCCGGCTGATGGAGAGCGCCTCCTGGATAGCCTGCCAGTGCTGGCGATGACATGCCTGGCTCTAATCGCAGCGAAGACATCAAGCAACCCCGCTATTTTTTCAAACCAGGAATCGCCGTAAAGGGCTTGGAATAAATGGACCAAAATGGGGTCGAGGCGAATGACGATGTCTATACCCATGTTAGATAGCTTGCCGGCAGCAGCTACCCGGGCATCGAACGAAGGCGCCCGTGGTGACAAAAGTCTGAGCACCTCAAGAGTCCCTTCGATGGTTATAGCTATAAATTTAGGCTTATACCCGATAAAGTCAGGCAATTCCAGAAGAAAGGACGGGTCGCCTTTGGTGGTGATGAAAAAGGAAACGCCGTAGTCCATAAGAAGCTGTATCAGTCTTTTGACCTCTCTTTTCAATTCAGGTATGTCCTGACAAGGGTCGGAGATATTGGACAAGGAAATCGGCGGGCATAAAGTTAGCTTTTTAAGGTCTTTCTCCACTAACTCAGGCAAGTTGTTATAAATCAGGGTATCCTCGGAGTAGTTGGAGTAAATAGCTTCTCTGGCATAGCAGTAGATACAATTATGCAGACACTGGTTGGGACCTGCTGGCGTGACATTGATAATCCAGCAATGGAAGCATTTCCGTTCCGGATGAGAGTAGGGGAAATCATGGAAGGTCGAGCCTTTCTTGGCTATTAACTTTACTGGCACAATCCTATTTTACCAGTTTAGCCAATTTGTTAACTCGCCTTCCTCCCACAACAAAGTGCGAAAAGGCAGAAACTGAGCAGTATCGCTCTCTAGCAAGCTGAGCTCCATCTTCTTTGTCATTGCCAGCGAAATTTCCTCTCCCTCGACGGGAGAGGACTAAGGTGAGGGTGAACAAAGCCTGGCAGTTACATTCCCTTCCCCTCGTCATTGCGAGCGCAGCGTAGCAATCTCAGCGAGAATCCAAGGCCACAATAGTAATCAACAGGATTCTTGTCCTAATAGACCATATATGAAGTCAATGTCCTTATCATATTTTTTCTTTCGGAGGCAATTTTCTTCGTCCAGCTCCCACCTCGTTTCAAATGCTCTCTGAAAAACATCGGATAGATCCTGATTGTTGCGAATATCTTGGGCAAATAAGTCTATTGCAGAAAGTAAATCGTCATAGAGCAACCGCAAACTAATGCTTAAGCTCTTAGCCCCTTGTATTTCCACCATTTTAAGATGCCCTGCTCGATTCATATCCAAGGTGTATTGGAAACCCAATATGGTTCCGTTACTCAGCTTTAGCCTCTTATGGATAAACCTGTGAATCAAGCCATGCCTAAGCAAATGGTAAAGTAATCCACCTACCTCCTTATACCTTGAGTCTACCTTGCCGAGATATTCTCGTAAGAAATTGACAGCATTAATTGTTGAGTCACTTTCCGAATATAGATACCCCAGCAGGTTAATATGAATGAATATTAGGACCTGCGCGACATCCATTGACTCGAGGGCAGGAACCTCACCCCCTTTCAGTAAGGGAGTTATAATCTCTTCTAAAGGTCCTTTAAAGTATTCTATAACACGTTCTGCGTTTCCCAAACGACGCATGCTTTCAACAATTGCTTCTTCATCCCAATTAATATTTCTCATAATTTCCTCCCACATAAGAAACGCTATTAACTCAACTTGAGTATAGCTTAGCGAATTCCAGCGACACAACACTAATCAAGTCTAGTACAATTCAGGTATTATATCCCAGAATTGAAGGTTCTCAGCGATTGCCCACAGGCTCCAGAAGCTCAAAGCCGCTCTGCTTGTCCTGGATACGCACGACGTCCGCACCGAGGATTTCATAGAGGATGACTTCTCCGACAAGCCATGTGGTGACGCCATGCCGCAGACATCCAGCCATAGTCTGCCCTGCCCGACCCAGCGCAGCATGGATATGCAGAGTCGGTTTGCCATCTTCACCGGGGGCGAGCACACCCACTCCCACCACCTCATGTGCTCCATCAATAGGCAGGAGCATGGGCTCTGGCCGCTTTTCTTCCGAACGCCGCGGGCCGACAACGACGTCACCACCTCCAATGCCACCCACCAAGATAGCCTGTCCCACAGACACCCGCTTCTTCCTGGCAAACCGCTCGATACATTCAGGCACAACATCTCCATCCTCCAGCCGTATCACGAAAACCCGGCCAATTCGTCCTTCACATGCTTTCATGCTAAACCTCCTTTGCGATTCCAGGATATAATACTAGTTATGCCTATCTCACAGAATCCTCCGCTGCTCAGAGGCAATGTATAGGGTTAGGGCTTGTCCCGAGCCTACGCTTGAGTGCCAGTTGTATTAAACAACGGCCTACCAGCTCAGAAAGGGGTAGGTCAGCGCATTAACAATATTCCAGATGTAGGCGGGGTTAGTTTGGTTCAAAGTTAGCAATTACGAACCAATAGTTTTGGTTCAAGGTGATGGTGGTAGTGGCAGCATAGACATTGGCAATGGTGCCCGCATTGCTAATCCAACAAGCAAATCGGTAACCTCTATCAGGCTCCGCTACCAGAGTAACCACTGTTCCCTTGGCATAGCTAAAAAGCCCCTCGCCGGGAGTGGTTACTGTACCGCCTATGCTGCTGGAGATTCTAATGCTGTACCCCCCAAAAATACCTCCAATACCGCCAGGGCCACAACCTACCACCCCTACAATTAGAGCTCCCAAGATCAGAAAGATGATAACTCTTTTCACATATATCATCTCTAAAATCCTATTATACCACCCATTAGTGAAGGAATCATCAATGGGCTGCGGTATCCAAGACACACTATAGAGTCAAGAGCAACAGAATATCGTTTGATGCAACTAAGCAACATTTCGGGCTGATGAGCAAATTCACCCTCACCTCGACCCTCTCCCACTCGCCTGCTGAAGTCATACGGCGAGCAGGTCAAGGGAGAGGAGGTTCTTCGCTTCGCTCAGGATGACAGAGAGACTCAAGACTCTTATTCACGGATTCAGGCAGGCAAGTTCGGTTACCAGGAGTTCCAGAGCTAATTTATCGCTATATTTGCCGGTTTTGATAGCTAAGTCGGTTTCCAAAAGCTTATCGTAAGCCCGTTTTACGCCCTCAAAATCATACAGTTTGGCCTGGCTAAGCGTTTTATCCAAGCTATAGCTTGATTTCAACCCCAACCTATCCTGAATCTGCAGGCGGGACAGCCCTGGTTCCAAATCTCTGGCTTGAGCTATTAAGCGGAATTGCCTGGTAATCATAGTGAGAATATAGGTTGGTGCCATGCCCTCATGATATAGCCGATGAAGTATCCGTTGGGCTAACTCGGTTCGACCTTCGGCTACGGCATCCACCAGAGCAAAGATGTTCGCCTCCTGGACATGACTTACCAGTTGTTTAACGTCATCTTCGCTGATAGGTCGCTCCTGACTATAAAGAAGCAGTTTCTGAATTTCACCATTCATCGCCCATAAGTCTCCGCCTATGAGCTCAGCGAGCAAATTCACGGCTTGAGGGGTGATATCGCCGCCCTCTTCCCTTACCCGTTGTCGTATCCAGGCCGTTAAATCCCTGCCTCGCAACAAGGGGAAAGTTCTTACTTCAGCTAATGGTGAAAGCTTCTTTAATAGAGGATTAGGACCCTTCACCTCCCCATCAACTAGCATCAGCACAGTCGTTTCTGGCATTTGCTTAATGTAAGAAGCCAAGCCTTCCCATTCCCCCAGCCCGTTTCCCGATTTGCCTCTGCCCGACCGTGGTCTGCTTTGTTTTACCTCAAAGCGCCCTAATAAGCCATCGACTATAACCAGACGATGTGAGGATAAAAAAGGAGCGGTACCACATTTATTTCTAAGTTCACTTAAAGTCAGATGCTGACCCTCTAAGTTGGTGGTGTTAGTCGCTACCATCTCCCAATCGCCCAGGCCAGCTTTAATTTCCTTCACAGCTTGATTAAGGGAGAAATCGTCCTGACCATAAAGAATGTAGAGCATTTACCTCGTATTCTATCACAGCACCAGCTTTTCCTGGCAGAAGCTCAAAACCAAAATATGCTAGGATATAATCATGAAGGTTGCCATTATCGGGATACCCGAGAGCGGCAAAACGACTATCTTTAATGCCCTGACCAGAGGCAAGGCTGAAGTTGCCGCTTATTCCCCCACCCTGGCTCCCAATATCGGCGTGGCTAAGGTGTCCGATTCCCGACTACCAGTGCTGGAAGGCATATTCCAGCCCAAAAAGACTGTTCCCGCAGAGGTGAGTTACATAGATATTGCCGGTTCCATCAAGGGCTTCGGCAAAGAAGGCGCAGGGGGAGAATTCCTGAACTACCTGACTACCGCTGATGCCTTGCTCCAGGTGGTCCGGGCTTTTGAAGATGCCAAGGTTTCCCATCCTGAAGGAAGCATAGAGCCGAAACGAGACATAGCATCCTTAGATTTAGAACTCTCTATTCCCGATTTAGCTATTATGGAGAGAAGGCTTGAAAAACTGGAGACAAGCTTAAAAGGAGCTAAAGCAGCAGAGCGGGAGCCCTATTTAAAGGAGCAACTTTTGCTTCAAAAGATTAAGGCGGAGCTAGAGAAAGATATACCAATAAGAATACAAGGCCTGGCTAAAGAAGAACTCAAAATGTTAGCCAACTATCAATTTCTTACCGCCAAACCTATGCTGGTAGTCCTTAATATCGGAGAGAAGCAAATATCGCAGGCTTCACAATTGGAAGGTGAGATAAGTTCCCTTTACCCCCAGTTTGCCGTGGTCGCCCTCTGCGGCAAGCTGGAGATGGAGCTAGCTCAACTCAGCGACGCTGAAGCCAAGGAATTTCGTGAAGCCATTGGGCTGAGCAAACCGGCGCTTGACCGGGTTATCGACCTTTCCTATAGTCTTCTGGGACTGGTTTCTTTCTTTACCACAGTTTCTTCTGAACTGAAGGCCTGGACTATCCCCGGCGGAACTCCGGCACCAAAAGCGGCAGGGAAAATCCATTCCGACATGGAAAGGGGATTTATCCGAGCTGAGGTTATCAGCTATAGTGATTTGGAAAACTGCGGCAATCTAGCGGAGGCGCGAAAAAGAGGCCTGCTAAGGACAGAGGGCAAAAATTACATCATCCGGAATGGAGATGTAGTTACCTTCTTATTCAATGTCTAGGCACTCCAGATCTTTGTATTTGCCTGCTGAATCAGGCAAATACAGAATTTATGAGTGAGACTATTTCAGAGCAAGGAGGGAAGATGGAGGTGACGGTAAATAAAACAAAGGTGTCTATAATCCAGGGGGATATCACCAAGCAAGCTACCGATGCCATCGTTAACGCTGCCAACCCCAGCTTAATGGGTGGCGGAGGGGTGGATGGGGCAATACATCGGGCCGGGGGGCCAGCAATATTAGAGGAATGCCAGAAAATCGTTGCCCAGCAAGGAAGATTGCCCACTGGCAAAGCTGTAATCACCACGGGGGAAAATCTCAAAGCACAGTATGTGATACATACTGTTGGTCCCATCTGGCATGGTGGCAGCAGAAGCGAAGCTGAGCTTTTGAGGAGCGCCTATTACGAGTGCCTGAAATTAGCTACCGAGAACAAATTGGCTAGCATTGCCTTCCCCTCCATAAGCACCGGAGCCTATGGCTATCCCGTGGATGAAGCGGCAAAAATAGCAGTAAGCACCGTCGTTTCGTTTCTTAAGGAGCAAGCGACATCCCTTAAAGATGTCGTGTTTGTTCTTTTCGATTCCCGGACTTACCAAAGCTACTGCTCCGCTCTGCAAGTTTACCTCAACCGCTTAGAAGCGTAAGAAAACAAAACCTCAAGCGACAGTCACCTGAGAAGTCGGGGATTTATTCCCCGACGATAAAGAAGCTTTTGGCATTGCGAGCCCTTCACTTTATGTCATTCTGAACCAAAGGCGAAGAAGCTTGTCTCCGCTCAGGGTAAACTCCGCGCGGCAATCCCATGCCCCACCACGAGATTGCTTCAGCTACCTTCGTCAGCCTCGCAATGACAGAAGAGTGGGGTGTTGAGAAAAACAGAGTTGACCCCTTTTACGTGAAGAATCCCTTAGGGTCGAATAGCCTTAATAAAGTCACTTCCTCTTTAGCTACCGGCTGAGCCTCCTTTAAATTGGGGCTGACCTTAAGTTCCCAGCCGACTTTTTCTTTTATCCCGGCTATGGCTTCTTTTACTGCCTGTTTTGGTCTGGATGGAATATAGGTCGTCAGCGTAAAAGTTTCTTCACCGCCAATCTTTTCGAAAACGCCGACATCTGTTACCAGTGTCGTCACATTTTTCCCACTGAATGTAATATAGGGCACTTTTTCCACTAACCTCTGCTTGCCCGAGTTGATTACCACTACAGTCTCTCTGTTACCGTTAGCTATATCGTTGGCTCCTCCCGAGCCGACCAGATATCCTACGCCGGGAAGTTTTGTAGAGTTCCCATTGCCATATTTATCTATCTGCCCTCCTCCCAGAATACCCAGGCATTGATTTGATGGGCCACCGACGAAGACTCCGAGCATGGTTTCATTATTGTTCAGTATTTTGCACGTGTGCATGTTGTGATAGCTGAATATAAATGGGTCTGAGGCTCTGGGAAGGTGGCCAAACATGCCTATCTCAGCCATTAAATCCACGTCATAGCCTTTTTCTTTTAGTCTATAGGTTGCCAGCCACCCTGCCAGATGTGACAGTCCGACACCAGCGAGTATGGTCTTGTATCCTCCGGCAATGAATTTGTCATTTATAACCTGCGCCGCGGCGACCACCATCTTCTCCAGCGAGTTTGGCTCTTTGTTGAAATCCAGATTTGGTATCTCAGCCACTGCTTCGTCTTTCCACGAATCCGAATGGGCCTTCCCTTTGAGGTAAAGAAGCCTGTCTCTACCGAGTTTCGCAAGATACTCGTTGTAGTCCTTGCAATCCAGAACCCAGTACTTTATCCACTCCGAGAATTTTCGCTCGTCCCTTGATGCCTCCCTGCTTTCAGTGAGGAAGTCGTAGTCTTCAAAGTAGTGCTCGAATTCAGGCAGGCCGCAATTTGGCATTCCCGCGGGATGCGCTCCATAAGGGACTTCGCAGACCGCCTTGACCATGTAAGATGGAATCCGGACAAGGTGTGAGTGACTACGTATATATTCCGTGGAAACGATTTTCTCTGCGCTGACGATGACTCCATATTTTGCCCCCCAGGCCCCAAAGACATCAGCCCCCAGGGGATAGGTAATAATTGTGTTTCCGCAGCGGTCGGCAGCAGCGCCGTGGACCAGCGCAATATCTGGTCTCAATGCCCTCATGAGCCCTATTTTCTCGCCGGGGGCAAACGGGTCATCGATGACCGTAAATGATTCCTTGTTTTCCTCCTCCATAGAGCTTCCCACAATTGACCTGGTGGGAATTACGCTCCATCCCATTGCTCCAGCCAGAAGTCTCTGGGGGATGGTGAGCATCGTCCAGTTCTCGAACTCCACTTCACCGGAGAGGTAGGCTTTCTGAGCCACGGGATTCGGTCCTGGCGATGGGTATACGTCACCGATGTAACTGGCTACGATTTTCTTGGCCAGTCTTCCGTGAATTAGAGACAGCACGGTTGCTGTGATGCCATTATTTATAATGGTGAACTCAGGGTTTTTGTCCCAGAACTCCCTTACAAGCTGGTTGAATAGAGCTCCGCCTCTTCCGGCAAAACCGATGGACATTCCTTTTTTAACGTGCGTTCTTATAGCATCATCAAGGGAGCAGACCTTATCTTCACCTTCAACTACGGGAAGGCGGAATTTCGAGTCTAGGAAAGCTTTTAGTTCTTCTGTCTCCATCATCGTGGCTGTACGTTTCAGCTGGGTGGGCTTTTAGTTTGTCCAGGGTGATAGTTTAGTTTCCCCAAAATCCTGGTTTATGCTATATCACCCCCCTCGCACTGTCAAGCGTTCTCCAAAACTTGGATGCCTGATAGTGATTGAATCTCAGGTGTGTCTTCTTTAGCTTGTCTGATTATACAGGGTATTGTATGATAGGGTTAAACTTAATTGGCCGGGACAGTTTAGTGCAAATATCCAACCTAGCGGCAAAGAAAAACCAGCCGAGCCGGAGATGGTGCAGAGGTCGGAGATGGAGATAATCCCAGCCGTTGACATCAGGGGCGGCAGGTGCGTCAGGCTATACCAGGGTGATTATAAACAGGAAACTGTTTTTGATGAGGACCCGGTGACAGCCGCCTTGACCTGGTATTCCCAGGGGGCACGATGGCTCCATATTGTCGATTTGGATGGGGCTGCTGCTGGTGAGCCCCAAAATATGGAGGTGGTTGAGGAGATAATAAGGGAGAGTGGCCTGTTAATAGAATTAGGCGGTGGTATCAGGCAAGAAAAGGTGGCGGAAAAACTGTTGCGTCAGGGAGTAAGCCGGATAATTTTGGGAACTGCGGCGATAGAGAACAGGGAACTGATAAAAAAGCTATGCCAGCAATTTGGCGAGGCTATCGCAGTTAGCCTTGATGCCCGAGATGGCAAGATAGCTGTCCACGGCTGGCAGAAGAACACGGTTGTTGAGGTTCTCCAGTTAAGCCGAGAGATGGTTGATGCCGGAGTGAGGCGCTTCATTTATACTGATATAAAAAAGGATGGCACCCTTACCGAGCCTAACTTTGACATGATAAATAGATTGCTGGCTGAAGTAACTGTCCCTGTCATTGTGGCCGGGGGGATTTCCAGGCTGGAGCATTTACAGAGGCTTAAGGAGCTCGGGGCGGAGGGAGCCATTATAGGCAAGGCTCTCTATACCGGGGATATCAATTTGGGGGAAGCTATAATCAATTTCGGAACTTAACCAACCTAAGAAAAACTTGCGAAGTTCTTAGGTACCCAGTTAACATTTAAAACAAATTTAGCGGGGTCCCCGAAAAATCGTAAGACTTTTTGGGGTTAGCTTAGGAGGCAAATGTTAAATTTTGATAATAACGGCTTGATTCCAGCTATTGTCCAGGATGCCAGAAATGGTAAAGTCCTGATGCTGGGCTATATGAACAAAGAGTCGCTAAAGCGCACATTAGCCAGCGGAGACGTCTGGTTCTATAGCCGCAGTCGGCAGGAATTGTGGCACAAGGGAGAAACCTCGGGCAATTTCCTCAGACTGAAGTCCATCACCAAGGACTGCGATAGCGATACTCTTCTAATAAAAGCTGAACCTACGGGTCCGGTATGTCACACCGGCAACCAGACTTGCTTCTTCCAGCCACTGTAAAGAAAAGCCCCCCTCTTAGGATAAGAGGGGTTAGGGGGAGTTACGAATAAATACCTCCACGCTATCATAACCCCCTTTTATCCCCCTTACCGGCTTTGTATTATAAGTACCTCGTGTATAAAAAGTCAGGCAGTTGTATCAGAAGTCTCCTTGTCAATTTTCACCTTGCGGTCATAGCGTCTCACGTTTAGATATGCAAATGTCATAAATGCTATACCGGCACCAGTAACGACACGGGTCCAAACTGAAACAAACCAATTAGCCCCACCAGCAATGACGAATGCGATGCCAATTTGCAAAGGAAGTAGGCAAAACCATAAAATCTGTCTATCATTTTTCAACTGATTCTCAATATGGGTCAATTTACGCCTAATGTCATCAAGCACACTCGATGTGGTCACCGTTGTTGTTTGTATACCAAGTAAAGTTCTTATTTCATCAAGTTTATGCTCAATGTCATCCTTCTTAATTTCACTATCTTCAGCCATAAATAATTCCTCCCTTTATATTCTTCGACTGCCTTTAGTATAACGCTTCTTCTTCGGTATTCGCTTCTTATTTGACACTCTATTAAGCATTAACAGGACACCCTTGGCGTTTGTTGGATTCCTCTTGCCAGCGTTCCAGAGTTCCACTGTGTCAGATGTTACGCCTAATTCGTCAGCTATTGCTGCCAGTGTCCAGCCCTTATCCACTAATTGGGATATTTTTACCTGAATCTCGTTATTCATCTTTTGACCTTAGCCCCAGTATCCTAGCTTATCACCATGTAATCCAAGCCAGACACTTAGCTTTGGTGTGTAGTTATTTTTAAACTTGACTCGTGGTTTTAGACCTTCATAACCCTTTGTGGTTGCCTCAATAACTATTTCCAGTTGGCTTAGGTCAAAGAGTATCGGTCTAGTATCATTAAGCATAAGTATTTTCTTTGCCATCTCAGGCAGTACGCCCTGTGTAATAATTACATAGAACTCTTGCCCTTGAGTAATGGAGTTTTGTGGGACATTTGCTATAGGCTTTGTGAAACAAACAACTCCGTCTACTCTGATTTCGCCCTCTAATCCCTTTAGGTCTAAAGTAAATATGCTCGTATTAACGAAGCTAAAGTGGATTTCAAAGTATGGGCCTTCTGCCACTTTCAATGGGGAAAAGTTCCATTTTACTATTGTGCCTTTTACAGCTTCATATACTTTCTGTTGGTTGACTGTCAATACACCGTCCAAGAAACTAGGTGTTTTCTGAGACGGCTTGCCTTTAACTTTTATGGCTTGCTCATTCACAATAGGCGTTTTGACACCCACAGCTTTTTGATTACCATATACAATTGCAATTATTGATACACAGAATATTGTTGCTCCTATGGCTTGCCATGCCCAAATTGGCAAACCCAAAGATATAATATCTTTGCCGAGTGAAACATAACCAGCTATAACAATTACAGGACCCATGACAGCTCCGACTGGTTTGAGTATTTTGAGCATTCGCTGAGTTCTTGTTTCTCCCATATCCTTATTCTATCATTTTGTACCTTATAACAATAACATACAATGTATACCAATGTCAATATATTAAAAATATTAAAATCACAAATTTTCTTATTATTTATATAAAAAAGTATTGACAAAAGCATACAGCATATGCTATTATATATATAATTCAAGATGATTTGGAAAGGAGCAATAAAATGGAAGTATGGCAGGAAAGAGGATTGGCGATAGCAAGTTCTAATATAGTCAAAAGGAATAGGCTGGGCTGGCAAGTCCCCTCCCAGTCTGGCAATGGGAATTACATCGTAAACATGGACAACGGAGAGCCATTCTGTACCTGTGAGCACTTCGAGACCACCCACAAGAAGTGCCAGCACATTTATGCGGTTGAGTTCATCGTCCAGAAAGAGCATCACTCTGACGGCACGGAAGTGATAACTCAAACAGCAAGGGTAACTTATGCTCAGGACTGGCCTATTTACGATGAAGCTCAAACCCATGAGCAAGAATACTTTGTCGCATTGCTCAGGGATTTGTGCAATGGAATCGAACAGCCTGAATACAGATTCGGGCGTCCTCGCCTTCCGTTGTCTGATGTTGTGTTTGGGCTTGTTTACAAGTCCTACACTACAATGTCTGGACGAAGGTTCATGACTGACCTGCGGGAAGCAGAAGCAAAGGAACTGATTAGTAAATCCGCATCCTTTGCCAGCAATGCCCGCTATCTGGAAAACCCCGAATTGACTCCGCTTCTGAAAACCCTCATTGAGCAAAGTGCCAGTCCACTCAAAGCGGTTGAAACTGACTTTGCCGTTGATTCCTCTGGCTTTGCCAGTACTACTTACAATAGATGGTTTGACCATAAGTGGGGCAAGGAACGGAGTGCAGCAAAGTGGGTGAAAGCTCATATAATGTGTGGTATCACTACACATATTGTCACTAGTGTGGAAGCTACTTCCTGTGCATCGGCTGATAATCGGCAATTCCCTATGTTGGTTGAGAGAACAGCCAAGACCTTCACAGTCAATGAGGTATCTGCTGACAAAGCCTACTCTGATAGACGATGCCTTCGAGCAGTTCAGGCGGTTGGTGGCACAGCGTTTATCCCCTTCAAAGTGAACTCTACTGGCATGGGAGACCACCACCACAGGTTTGACGGCCTGTGGAATCACATGTGGCACTTTTACCACTTTAATAAAGAAGCCTTCATGGAGCGATATCACAAGAGAAGCAACGTGGAAAGTACCTTCTCGGCCATAAAAGCCAAGTTCGGCGGGTCTGTTCGGTCTAAATCCCCGATTGCTCAGGTTAATGAAGTTCTTTGTAAGGTACTCTGTCATAACATTTGCGTCCTTATCCAGAGTACCGCAGCACTGGGAATTGAGCCGATTTTCTGGACTTTTGAGACAAAAGAGCCAGTTGTTCCAAAACTGCTTGAAAATTGAGACTTCTGATACAAAGTCCCCCCTTACCTTAAGGGGGATACTTGAGAGGATGGCGGGGACGAGCCCTGCCTTTACAGACAATATTGGAGAAATCCCAAATCCCAAGCACCAAATCCCTTCGGTAAACTCAAGGCAGGCCCAAACAATATAGAAATTCAAAAATTAAAGGTTAAAAAGCAAAATGACAACTCAAAACGCAAAACTTTTAATCTTTACTCTGTCATTTTGCACTTTTATTTTTGCATTTTGAAAAGATTTGTTTAGAGCTTAGAAATTAGGATTTGGAATTTAGCTGCAGGGATTGCCACGCTTCGCTCGCAATGACACATCACCTTGTCTTTGCGAGGCTGACTTCGTCAGCCGAAGCAATCTCCTTTACTTAAAAAAGGGAGGGGGCAGCTCCACGCTGCCCCCTATTTTGAATCTTTATCCGTTCCCGCCGCTGCCAGTCCCAGTAATCCCTTCACTGCCGGCTCCGGGAAATCAACCTGGCAATCTTATTGAGATTCCTCTCTTATTCACCGGCAACCAAGCGAGAACATTATGCCGTTGTTAAATTATTGCGTTCTTTATGCGCACGGAACGAATGGGTCACCCGTGATGTTGCAGCTGAAAGGCGTGAAGATCTGACAAACTATGGTGTTGACCACGTCGGGTAACCAGGTGGGGAGACCCAAGTCTTCAGGCAGGGCGCCCAGTATGGCCCCCACTATGCCCAAGCCCCATCCCAGCATATCGACTGACCAGCCCAGGGGACCGCCAGCCCAACTGCCAATGGTGTTGAAGAGATCCGGAGTCAGCCAATCGGGTAGACCTAGCGGCTCTGCTAGAGTACCCATAAGCTGCCCTACAAGTACGAAACCACTCTCGACGATTGCGAACGGGATTTTGGCAAACGTCGTTGGATAGGTATAGTCTGAGTCCGGACATCCTTCCTGCGCCGCTACGAGAGCAGGCATCACCATCATGGTCAGCAGTGCCAGAGCAACACCGATACTAATTAATTTTTTCACCTAAACCTCCTTTATTTTGATATTTCGACACTATCTTACCATCCCAAGTTCCCGGCCTCGGGATGACACACATATTTTCTCTTGAACTCCCCCCTGCACACCTCCTTTCCGGGCTCTTAGCCCACTAGGGTTACCAGCTTGATTATCTGCAACAAGACAAATCGAAAATGTTAAAATCTTGTTAACTTAAGTATATGGTACAAGAAATGGGTTGTCAAGTCCCCCATAGAGATTATTATCAAGGCTACAAAAATAATTTTCTGGGGTCATATCTTGACAAACTTATCAAGGTGAGGATATTATGTTCTAGCGAGGCTATTTATAATGTAGGTGCTAAATTTATTTTGATGAATCAAGCAACTACAGAAATGCCCAAAAGTGAACGGAAAATCAAAACTAAAAAGTTTTTTAAAAATAAAAAAGGGGGATAACAGTTTAGTTTTCCTAAAAGACGCAGAGCTTGCCATATTCTATAAGTTCGTCCACACACACTTTGCGGGGAAAACTTAACTGCTAGGAAAGTTGAGAGTGCACATAAAGCAAATACGGGCTCCCATTATAGCCGGGCTTCTATTATTGGTGCTGCTATTGCCCCAATTGGCTCTGGCAGATGAGTTGATAATATACAATGTGGGAGCGTACAGCAGCCTTACTAGCGCCATCATTCACTGGGAGACCAACCTTGCAAGCAACAGTACAGTGAACTATGGCACCAGCTTGCCATTGACCCATACTGTATCTGATAGCAGCATGGTTACTGACCACAATATATTTCTACCAGACTTAACCGCGGGCACAGAATACTACTATGAGCTCTATTCGAACGGCATACGGAGCCCCGCTACTCCAGATGTGTACTGGTCTTTCACAACGCTTACGATAGGAGCCTATTCCATTATCCTTGAGCCTGCCTGTGGGACCTGCGGCGAGGCGACCGGAGGGTTGTGCGGCCAGGTGATCAGAGTAACGGCGGTTGTTGCTGCGCCCGGCACCTATTATATCTGTTGGGATTCTCTCACAGCAGCAGGTGTTGTAGGGACATTCATAGCAACTACGGCTGGAGGCCGCACGCTCGAGTTCTATCTCCCCGAGGCTACGAAGGGCAATCATACGGTTTATTTGGCCGACAGCACTTATGCCAGTAAAGCATCGGCTACTTTTGAAGTCTTCCCTTCCGTAAAGATTAACCCCGAAGAGGGACCGGTGGGCACGAACGTAACTCTCAACGGCTATGGTTTTGCTGCCTCGCAGCAACTCAAAATCTTCTTCAATGGCGTGGAACTAGCTTCCAAGACGGCTGATTCTAAAGGTAGCTGGACGCTGAATTGTACCATGCCAGATACTCCCGCTGGTGGCTATACCTTCGACATTAAGGCTCTGGAAGGCGCGGGACTTTGGGTGACCTGGGTCAGCAAGTATTTTAAGGTGACCCCCAAAATCACTGTCACGCCGGGTTCGGGGACGGTGGGGCAAACAGTTGAGGTAAAAGGTACAGGCTTTCAAAATAAAGAAAAGGACATTCAGATCACTTTCGATGGGGAAGTTAGAAGGAAAGGCGGCATCGCCGTTGAGGAGAATGGCTCATGGACGGCTGCCATTACTATTCCTCCTCGGCAGAGCGGCACCTACAAGATTGTCGCGTCAGGAGCGTTGACCAGGGCGCGTGATGTAGAAGGCGTTGACTTCATCCTGGGCCCCGGGATATTGGTTGAGCCAAGTCTTGCTTATGTGGGCGATACGATTACCCTCAAGGGGGGCGGCTTCAGACCCCTGGAAACGAGCATTCAAGTCAGCTTCGGTGGGCAGGTTGTGGCTACAGTTGCCACCGCCAATGTCAATGGCTGTTGGAACACTTCCTTTGTCCTGCCACCCAGTCCCTATGGGGAGAATTCCGTTTCAGCTCGCGGTGACATCACCGCGCCGGTGACGAATACCCTCACCGTTAAAGCCAAAATAGAGGGAATCAGCCCAGATGAGGGAAGTCCCGGCGACTCCATTAGCCTCACCGGCAGCGGTTTCAGCGGTAATAAGAAATTAACGGTGACTGTCGGCGGGGTTGCCGTTACCGTGCCCGCGAATATGCAGACCCAGTCCAATGGCAATGTGGTCATCAGTTTCCGAGTCCCCAAAGGAAGCACTGAAGGCATACGGACGCTGGTGGTGACAGATGAAGGTGGAGCTACTGCCTCGGTCAACTTCACGGTAACGAAGAAAACTCTATCTATAACTCCACTGCCCATCTCCCCCAAGGACAGCAAACTAAGGTCGGGGATAGTGACTTTTAACTGGCAAGGGGTAACGGGTGGCACCGGTTACACCTACACCCTGGAGATAAGCAGGACAGCTGATTCGGGAAATATCTGGTCGAAGTCAGGTATTACGGAAAGCAGCTACACACTAACTGACTCACCAACTGTGACGGAAACTTTACCCCCGGGGACCTATTACTGGCGGGTTAAGATAGTAGATGACTATGGCAACGAAGGCGCCTGGTCGGATTCTATCGAGTTCACGGTATCCCCGATTCCAACCTGGGTATGGGTACTAGTAGGACTGATAGTGCTGGTCATTCTCATGGTCGTGGCCTATCGGGAAACAAAATTTAAGGTAACAGAATAAGCCCAACCCGTTAAAATTTTCTCCCGGTTCTGCAATGAGACCTGCAGGCGGGGAGGTTGTTAAGTTGGGGAAAATTAATGGTGCGTAATCCTATAATCCCATATGAAATTCTTTAGAAAGAGCAAGGCGAATTTTCCCCGGTGCACTAAGGAAGTGAGGGCGATATGATAGGATGTTTCATGCTCTTACCACTCGCAGGGCTTCTCCTAGCCGGGACTGCAGTTACGAGTGCTTTGGTCATGGCCATGGGTGTAGTTACAGGTGCTGTGAATATAGCCACGGGTATGTTTTTAAGTAGTTTGATAGCTATTTCTACAATTTTCATGGCTCTCTGGATGTTGATATTGTCATGAGTCTATGGTGAAGTGTATATAGGACGCAATGAAGAAGAGCAAGGCGAAATTTTCTCGGTGCGCTAAGGAGAGCGGGACGATATGAGTTGTTTAGTGCTCCTCTTGCTGACCGCGGTTGTCATTTACTTCGGTGCATTGATATCCTTTTTCCTGGCTGTCGGGGCAGTCCCTCTAGCTATATTATGTTTGATCCTAATACCGTTAGCTATTCTTTTCACGTGGCGCATTATCTATCCCTGGCTGGTGCGGATGGGGAGATGGTCAGCTCAACTCAGAAACCTCATCTTCCTTGCCCTTGTGCTGACAGCCGTAGGTATTGGCCTAGGTTATGTCATTCCAAATGTTCCGACTGTCACAATACCACTAATAGGAATAAAGCTTCCAGTCACAGTACTAGTCTTTGGAGTGCTCTTCCTCTTCTTGCTCTTACTGGCTCTGGTGGTATGGCTGGTGAGACTATGGCGTCGTGGCTGGCCTCTGGCGAGAAATTTCTTCTGGGACATGTCTTTTCATGTTGCTGCCCTGTTCTGGAAAATACTGCTGGGGATTCCTCTAGGTATAACCTGGTTTCTCTACCACCCTCCTCTACGCTGGCTAATAGCAGCCCTCCTGTTTTACCTCAGGGGGATTGCAGCCGCAGCAGCTTGGCTTGTGTACAATCCACCATTACGGAGCATACTGAAGGCTGTCGCTTTCATCACCCGGTTAGTCGGTCGGGTCACAGCCTGGGTCTTGTACAACCCCCCGATACGCTGGGTTATAGAGTTTGGGATTTTCGTCCTCAGGCTGATAATAGCCCGCCCCATCAGCGCAGTAATTTACGGCATTGTGTCGTGGTGGCCTGTCACGGGCGCCAAGGGAACACTAAAGAAAGGGCTAACTGTTGAGAGTAAGTCGTATCAGGACTACAAATATGCAGGTAGTGGACCACTTTGAAATTAAATTTCAAAGTGGTCCACTACAAATATATCTAGGATAAAGCTAGCAGCGCCGCCTAGCAAGCCAGCGACATCCATATGAGTAAAGACTCGGCCAAATATCTCCTTGCCAAAGGCTGCCATTCGGGCGTTAACCTAACTTCCGATACTAACTCCTATCAGGACTACAAGTATGCCCAGGATGACGGTAGCGGCGCCGCCTAGCAAGCCAGCGACATCCAGGTGAGTAAAGACTCGGCCAAATATCTCCTTGCCAAAGGCCGCCATTCGGGGCGTTACGCTACCTGGCTCCTTAGGGGATTCCGGCGCCATCTCAGTGGAGTCCCTATCAAACATGGGCAATACCATTTTTCTCCACTCCCGCGACTCCCGATAGACTACACCAGCTATTATTATGCCCACGATTATGAAGAAAAGCCCTAAGATTAGCACCAATGTAGATAGACTAACGTCAACTATCGTAGCTGGTAAGGGGTTAGCTGTGCCCATTTTTCACCTCCTTTTCCCATCAAGTTTGTTTAATAATCCTCTCTCTGGGTGACAATTACACGGTCTCACATCAAGCGAGTCTCAATTTATTTTAGCGTAGCATAGCTACTGCATGGTGTCAATAGCTCTCTTTTGCGGGGAGAGTTATGCTAAAATCCAGCAAGAGTCCATATGGTAAGTACTGACGAACTGAAATATTGGGTAGCTTTTTCCGGGATACCCGGGATTGGCCGGGTACGGACTTCCCAGCTAAAAGAGTACTTTGGCAGTTTACAGGAGGCCTGGAAAGCTCCCGAAGGCAAGCTAAAGCAAGCAGGACTAGATTCAAGAAGCATAGATGCCCTGGTGACTCTACGACCGAGAATCGCCCTGGACGCCGAGATGGAAAAACTGGCACGCTACAGGGTAAAGGTGTTTGTCTATGATGACCCTCTTTATCCTTCGAGATTAAAAGAAATCTATGATTATCCACCGGTGCTTTATGTGAGGGGTAGCCTCCCAGCCGAGGATGAGCCTTGCCTGGCCATAGTCGGTACCCGTCGTCCCACCATCTATGGGAGGCAGGTAACTGAAGAGATTGTAGCCGACTTAGCCCGAAGTAAAATCACTATTGTCAGCGGATTAGCCCGAGGAATTGACTCTGTAGCACATCGGGCTGCTCTGGATGCCGGGGGCAAAACCGTAGCTGTGTTTGGCTCCGGTCTGGATATCGTCTATCCCGGAGAAAATGCCAAACTGGCTCAAGTCATTATAGAACAGGGCGCTCTGGTCAGTGAATATCCCTTAGGCGTCAAGCCTAGGGCTGAGAACTTCCCGCTCCGCAATCGAATTATGAGTGGCTTGAGCCTGGGGGTGCTGGTGGTGGAAGCTGGAGAAAGGAGTGGGGCTTTGATTACGGCCCATCAGGCAGTGGAACAGAATCGAGAGGTCTTCGCTATCCCGGGCAGCATCCTCTCCCCGGCCAGCCAGGGAACTAACCGTCTTATTCAAGAAGGAGCCAAGTTAGTTTACAATTGTGCTGACATTCTACAAGAATTAAACTTGACTATCGTAGTACAGCAAATGGAAATCAAGGAATTTTCGCCGGCTGACGAAGTTGAATCTGCTATACTAAAACAATTGAGCTCCGAGCCCAATCATATAGACGAAATTTGCCGCCGCAGCGGCTTGAGTATGCCGAAAGTGAGCAGCACCCTAGCGATGCTGGAGTTAAAGGGGATTGTCAGACAAGTAGGAAACATGAACTATGTGCTGGCTCGAAGGAATTAAACTATCCCACTTAAATTTAGAGCAAATTCATTGGGGTCCCCAAAAAGTCCCCGTGACTTTTTGGGGTTAACTTAAGACAGGATAAATTATGGCAAGTAAACTAGTTATCGTCGAATCTCCCGCCAAAGCCAGGACGCTAAATAAGATTCTGGGACGTAGCTATAGTGTCAAAGCGTCTCTGGGGCATGTGCGCGATTTGCCCAGGGCAAGCCTCGGGGTAGATATAGACAAGGGTTTCATCCCCAAGTATGTCATTCCAGCAGCGAAGAAAAAGATAGTTGGCGAAATCCAAAAGGCGGCTAGTAAGGCTAGTTCTATCTATTTGGCTACTGACCCTGACCGCGAGGGAGAGGCAATTTCCTGGCATCTGGTACAAGCAACCAAGCTGGACAAGGATGACAGACCCGTTCAGCGCGTAGTTTTTCATGAAATAACCAAGGACGCAGTTCAAGAGGCCTTCCAAAGTCCCCGCTCTATTGATATGAACCTGGTGAATGCCCAGCAAGCCCGGCGTATCCTGGATAGACTTGTGGGCTACAAGCTGAGTCCGCTCTTGTGGCGAAAGGTGCAGAGGGGACTTTCCGCAGGCAGGGTTCAATCGGTGGCCGTGAGGATGATTGTTGACCGTGAGCAGGAGATTCAAGACTTTATTCCTCAGGAGTACTGGATTATAGAAGTTGAGCTAGCTCCGCTTGAAGAAAAAAAGGCGAGCTTTAAAGCCAGGCTGTTCGCCCTGGCCGATGGCACCAAGCTTGATATTGGCAGTAAAGATGAAGCGGACAGGGTTATCGCCGACTTAGAAAAGGCTAAATATGCAGTTAAGACGGTGGTAACTAAACAGGTAGCCCGTCAGCCAGCCCCACCCTTTATCACGAGCACCTTGCAGCAAGAGGCCTGGCAGAAGCTGCACTTCACCGCCAGGCGAACTATGGCTATTGCCCAGCAACTTTACGAAGGCTTGCCCTTGGGCAAGGAAGGCTCGGTGGGACTTATTACCTATATGCGCACCGATTCTACCCATGTGGCGGCCTCTGCCATAAGCGAGGCGAGGGAATTCATCGGTGAGAAATACGGAGCCAAATTTCTCCCGCCAAAGCCACGTAGTTTTGTCAGGAAAGTAAAGTGGGCCCAGGAAGCTCACGAGGCAATTCGGCCCACCAAAATTTACCGCCAGCCGGAGCAACTCAAACCATTTCTCGATCCAGCTCAGCTAAAGCTCTATGAGCTTATCTGGAAGCGTATGGTCGCCAGTCAAATGTCAGCAACTTTATACGACACAACCAACGTGGAGATAAAGGCAAGAAATGCCAAAAAACAACCTCAAGGATATCTACTCAAAGCAAGTAGCTCTGTGGTTAAATTTCCTGGTTTTATGGTTGTTTACAGCGAAAGCAGGGATGAAGATGAACGAAGCGAAAGCTTTGTTTCCTTGCCCAAGCTGAGGATTGGAGAGAAATTAATTTACCCGGGAACATTTCCCGCGCAATGTTTTACCCAGCCGCCACCCCGCTACACTGAGGCCACATTGATAAAAGCCCTGGAGCAAAAAGGAATCGGACGCCCCAGTACTTATGCCCCCATCTTGTCCACTATTCAAGAGAGAGATTACGTTAACAAAGCCGATGGCAAATTCCACCCTACGGAACTAGGGATAACTGTCAACAAAATCCTGACTGCGCATTTCCCTAAAATCGTTGACCCGGGTTTCACAGCTCGGATGGAAGAACAACTAGACGAAATAGCCCAAGGTAAGTATGAATGGATAGCTGCTTTACAGGAATTTTATCCCCCTTTCCAGGATATGTTGGACAAAGCTTGGATAAATTTAGAAAAGGTCAGCATGACCCAGGTGAGTGAGGAGACATGTCCCAATTGCAGTCGCCCCATGGTCATAAAGGTCGGGCGTTTCGGTAAATTTCTCGCCTGTAGCGGCTATCCTGACTGCAAAACAACCATGTCCTACGCAGTTAAAACCGGGGTTTCTTGCCCCCAGTGTGGCGGCGATCTCGTGAAAAGAATCAGTAAGAAGAAGAGGGTATTTTATGGGTGTAGCAAGTTTCCCAAATGCCAATTCACCGTAAATCGCAGGCCAATAGCTCAGCCTTGCCCTGACTGTGGCAATCTTTTGGTACAATACAGAGGTGATTGGGCTAAATGCGTGGCTTGTCAACGTAAAGTACAACTATCCGAGCCGGAAAAACAAAAAGAGGAGGTAGCCTTATGAAAATTCTAGCTATCCATGGACCAAATTTGAATATGCTGGGCAAAAGAGAAAAGGCAATTTACGGAGAAAAGACCCTGGGCCAAATTGATGCCCTACTGAAGAAAGAAGCCCGGGCTTTAAATGTCGAAGTGGTGACATTTCAGTCTAATCATGAAGGGGCGCTCGTAGATTTTATTCAAGAGCAAGCAGATTCCGCCCAGGGCATAATAATTAACCCTGGCGCCCTCACCCACTATGGATTTTCTCTGCTTGATGCCCTGGCTGACAGCAAATTACCGGTAATTGAAGTCCATTTATCCAATATTTACCGCCGTGAGGAATGGCGAGCAAGGTCTATAATTGCCCCCGTAGCTGAAGGTCAGATAAGTGGCTTGGGTTGGAGGGGGTATATTACTGCCTTGCAAGTCCTGGTTGGTGGGCTGAAAGCAAAGCCTTCACGTTAGGATTTCAAGCTCCTTTTATTTGCCCGATCAGCTGCTCTGCAATAGTCCGTTGCCCTGCGACACAGGAGAATTTATCTGGAAGTGGCAAAAAAGGCCACTTTTATTGACATTCTCAGGATTGACGTTTCTTAAAATCTTCTAAATCAAGCGTATTTATGAAATCCTTATATGCTGAGAGCCCTTTCAGCTCTTGTTCATCAACTTTACTTTCAGAAACAGCTTTGCCTGTTTCCTCTTCAAGTATAATGCCCGCTTTTTCCAACACCGATTCCTCAACATATATTGGTGCCCCAACTCTTACAGCCAAGGCCAAAGCATCACTAGGTCGAGAATCAATATCCAATTTGACACCATCAATGCTGAGAGCAAGCCTGGCATAGAAAGTATCTTCCTTAAGTCCATTTACCACAATATAGTCAACTGAAGCCCCCAGGGTAGAAATTACAGATTGCAACAAATCATGCGTCAAAGGGCGAGATAACTCGACATTTTGTAACTTTACGGCAATAGCATCTGCTTCAGCAGGACCAATCCAAATGGGTAGATAACGATTAGTCCCCTTCTCCTTTAAAATCACCACCCTTTGATAATTCATCAAGCTAACCCGGATGCTGTCAATCGTCATCTCTACCATGCTATGCCTCCTTTGTAGTGTCTATTTTACACCCACAATCCTAATTAATCAACGCACACAAGTCAACCATCCAAGCTCAAGAAATTGAGTTTCTTCCCAGATTGCTATAAAGTCTCAGACATTAGATAATTATTGTGGGGGAGCCATGACAAAACTTATCCTGGCAAGACACGGAGAAACCGTGTGGAATGTGGAGAAGATATTTCGGGGTAGAGCGGATGTAAATCTGGACGAAGTGGGCATTAAACAGGCAGAGCTATTGGGCAAGTATTTAAGCAATTGGAAATTAGAGGCTATTTATTCCAGTCCCTTAAAAAGGGCGCTAGACACGGCAAATATCGTTGCCCGTTATCAGAAAATTGGCGTACACATTGCCGAGGGCCTTATAGATTTCGATTATGGGGAATGGCAATCTCTGCCAGAGCAAGAAGTGAAGAGGCTATATCCGGCCCTTCACAATGAGTGGCACAATAATCCTCACAAGGTAAAAATGCCCGGCGGAGAGAGCCTGGAAGATGTAAGAAAGAGAGCTATCGAGGTAGTTAATGACGTCCTTCCCAAATATCAGGGCAGCATATTATTGGTATCGCATAGGGTTGTGAACAAAGTCCTGATATGCTCCTTACTGGGACTGGACAACTCTCACTTCTGGAATATCAATCTGGATGTAGGTGGAATCACGATTTTTAATTATGTAGATGGGCGTTTCGTCTTGACCAGGCATAACGATACCTCACATCTAAAAGAGTTACAAAAATCCGTACTTGATGATTTTTAAGCTAACCCCATCTCCCTCCGCTCTTGGGAAAATCGTGTGTACCCTCGGGCATAACTCTCTTTAGTCATGGTCCCTTGAACCGAGTGGAGTGGTGCCGAAGTGCTCGATGTGCTGCTGTCGTTACACTACAGGGGATGCCTACTGATTTAGGCCATTTTCAGTTCTGAAGTGCAGTTCGGGCAGCGACTGGCCTTAATAGGGATAGCTGTAAAGCAGTAGGGGCATTCTCTGGTTGTCGGTGCAGCCGGTTCTCCTGCCTTTTTGCGAGCTTGCAGCTTGGCAACTGGACGAACGATCAAAAAGAAGACGACTGCTGCTATTATCACCAAGTTAACAACAGTATTTATGAAGGCCCCATAGTTGATTGTAACAGCCCCGGCAGCTTGAGCGGCAGCCAGAGAAGCATATGGCCCGGGAGTTAAACCCTCTTTAAGGACAACGAAGAGATTGGTGAAATCGACGTTGCCCAGGGCAAGACCTATGGGTGGCATAATAACGTCTTTAACAAGTGAATTTACGACTAAACCAAAGGCGATACCGATGATGATGCCCACGGCCATGTCAATCACGTTGCCTCTCATTATGAATGCTTTGAAGTCTTGTAACATTCTCTTTCCCTCCTTTCTGCTTGCTTCGATATCTATCCTACAACACATTTATTACATTAGCAATACCCATTTCCGGCGACGCGATATCTATTATCTCTTTGACGTCTCCTATTTTCCTATGAAATCCATCCAGACAAATCGAAGATTTTGTAAGGCATAAAAGAGCGAAGTGAATTTCCTGTGAGAGTACGGGATAAACTCTGCGCTATGATAGCGCGCCTAGAGGGATTTGAACCCACGACCCCCGGTTCCGAAGACCGGTGCTCTTGTCCGCTGAGCTATAGGCGCAAAATAAATTGGGGTGAACGGTGGGATTTGAACCCACGATCTCCAGGGCCACAACCTGGCGCCTTAACCACTGGGCTACGCTCACCACAACCATAAATATTATACTTTACAATAGCTGCCACTTTCAATCTTGAAAGCGAGCGATTAGCTGCTCGCGTAACAAACGTGGTGTCTCAAGAGCTTGAGCACATATCATCCGGAAAGCTCTCGGAGAACCAGTCTCCCCAAAGTAAGGAACTCGGTTGACTTGTATGAACTATGCACCAGCCGCCAAAAGTCTTTCCGACTTTAGGCAATAAAATGGAGAATAAGCGCTGCCACTCCGCACAATATCAAGAAGATGCCCACCAGATAATTGAGGATTTTAGGAAAAATCATTATGACGATACCGAAGATAATGGCGATTATTCCTCCAACGACAGTTAATGTGGGTAGCGAATGAAGCACATCAAGCATAGATTATCACCTCCTGTAATTGAATTACCACTAGTATGATATGAAAACAAGTATTCCGTCAATAGATATGTTCCCCGCTGCTACCAAGCTAGCCTTGGCAAACGACAAACTTGAACTGGGCTACGCCTCCGAGTAAAATAACAAATACCATGATTGGATTTGAGCACATGAAGAAAATATCCCGGACATCCCCGTCTAAAATAGTGCTTTTGATAATAGATGGCGTAGGCGGTCTCCCTCATCCTGAAACCGGTAAAACAGAACTGGAGTCAGCCAAGAAGCCCAACCTGAATCGCATAGCCAGAGACTCCCTTTGCGGGCTCATTGACCCTGTTGGCCCAGGAATTACGCCGGGGAGTGCGCCGGGGCACCTGGCAATCTTTGGCTATGACCCTGTCCAATATAATATCGGGCGGGGAGTCATGGAAGCCTTAGGAATAGATTTCAAACTGAAGCCAGACGATATCGCAGCTCGAGGCAATTTCTGCACAGTTGATGACCGGGGAATCATTACCGACAGAAGAGCAGGACGGCTTGCCACAGACAAAAACACCGAGTTGTGCCGCTTATTGAGTAATATCGCCATAGATGAAGCTGAGATTTCCGTGCTGCCGGTGAAAGAACATAGATTTGTGCTCATCCTCCGAGGCAAAGCTTTATCTCCTGAGCTGGCAGATTCTGACCCCCAACAAGCAGGACTGGCCCCCAAAAAGATAGAGACATTATCACCGCAGGCACAGAGAACCGCGGAAATTGCCAACGAATTCGTGTCCCAAGCAAGAAGCCGATTACAGCATGAATCTCCCGCCAACATGGTGCTCCTGCGCGGCTTCTCCCGTCGCCCCGACATCCCCTCCATACCTGAAATCTATAAATTAAAGCCGGCAGCCATCGCCACGTATCCTATGTACCGGGGACTGGCCAGGCTGGTGGGGATGCAGGTGTTGCCAGGCGGTGACAGCATAACAGAGCAACTGAACAGCCTACGCCGCTATTATGCCGATTATGACTTTTTCTTCGTCCATTTTAAAAGCACCGATGCCAGGGGGGAGGATGGCAACTTCCGGACTAAAGTTCAGGCCATTGAGGAACTTGATAATGCTCTCCCCAGCTTGCTCAGCTTAGACCCAGATGTCTTGATTATCACTGGAGACCACTCTACCCCGGCAACCTTAGCCATGCATAGCTGGCATCCAGTCCCTTTCATGCTAAAGTCCAAATGGTGTCGCCCCGATAATGTCGCTGAGTTCTCGGAACGAGCTTGCCTGGCTGGTGGTATGGGGCGTTTCCCGGCTACGGAAATAATGCCCCTAGCTATGGCTAACGCTTTAAAATTGGATAAGTTTGGCGCCTAAACAAAATCAAAAATCAAAGGTCAAACATCAAAATTACAATTCAAAATGCAAAAAACTTTTGACTTTTGCTTTGTCACTTTGCATTTTTATTTTTGCTTTTTGCATTTCAAACAGGTTTGTTCAGGATTTAGAGGTTAGAAATTAGAATTTCTCCGTCTCGGGCGGAGTCTCCTCCACTAAACCTGCTTGTTGCAGTGCTTCCATAAGGCGGGCAGCTCTAGGATAGCCAATACGAAGACGGCGCTGTAAGAAAGAGGTGGAGACATGTTTATATTCTTGTGCCAGGCGCTTTGCCTCTTCCAAAAGAGGGTCAGGAGGAGCAGCTATCTGGGCACCTGAGGGGCGCTCAGCTACTTCATCAAAGTTAACAGAGCTCACCTCAATCTGCCGCTGGTTCCCCCAGAAATACACCAATCTCTCAATCTCAGCATCAGAAACAAAGCTTCCTTGAAGACGTTTAGGCTTGCTAGCTTCAGTAGGCATGTAGAGCATATCCCCTCTACCTAGCAATTTCTCAGCACCTACCATGTCAAGTATAGTCCTGGAATCTACCTGAGAAGTAACGGCGAAACTAATACGGGTAGGAAAGTTAGCTTTAATAAGCCCGGTAACCACATCTACTGAAGGGCGTTGTGTAGCGACAACGAGATGAATGCCTGTAGCCCTAGCTAATTGAGCTAATCGACAAAGCGTATGTTCCACCTCATCGGAAGCTGTCATCATCAAATCAGCCAGTTCGTCAATGAGGAGCACTAAATATGGCAAACTTTCTCCAGGTGCGCGGCCTTTATTATAACCTTCAATATTGCGTGCTCCCGCCTTAGCAAACTGACGATATCGACTATCCATCTCCTGATTAAGCCATCTTAAAGCCTTTATCGCCTTATCCGTATCCACAACCACAGGGGCAAGTAGCTGGGGCACCCCATTAAAAGTCACTAACTCCACTCTCTTGGGGTCAATCATGATGAGCCGAACGTCGTCGGGGCTGCTATGTAAAAGCAAGCAACAAATAATAGAATTAAGACAAACAGTTTTGCCACTGCCAGTCGCTCCAGCGATAAGCAAATGTGGCATCCTGGTTAAGTCTGCTGCTATCGCTTCACCACCAGCACCTTTGCCCAAAGCAATAGCTAGCTTGGAGCGAGCTTTAATCTTCTGAAAAGCAGCGCTCTCTATCGCACCGCGCAGGGCAACTGAGCCAAACACTGTGTTAGGAACCTCAATGCCCACCACCGGTGCCCCGGGCACAGGAGCCTCAATCCTGATGCTGGAGGCAGCTAGGGCTAAAGCTAAATCATTGGCCAAAGAGGTAATGCGGTCTACCCTTACCCTGGTTCTGGATACTTCTTCTACTTTCGTTTCATAGCTACCATCCCTCCCCTTTTCTCTTACTTCTTTATATTTTTTATCCCAACCAGGCTCAACACCAAACTGTGTCACGGTAGGCCCTATGTTTATCTGCACAACCTTGGCTTCCACACCATAGCTCGCTAGAGCTTCCTCAATCAATCGGGCTCGTTGGTCAATGGCGTCCTTGTCCAATTTCATCTCAACTGGCTTATCCAAGATATCAATCGGCGGAAGATGCCATCCTCCGGGGGTGAGAATTGGTTCGTGTTCTGATTGCCACACAGGAGGAGAAGGAGATGGAGCAGACTTTGCCTCCGCTTCATCAACTGCCCCTGCTTCAGGGGAAGTAGCTTCGAGAGAGATAGCTTCAGCAGGAGCTCGCCGAGAAAAGATGCCCCTGAGACGGGGTCGGAAAACTTTGGCCAAGAGACGCCAGACATTCTTAGCAGCGTTCCAACACTTCCGAGGAATGATCAAAATAATGCCGAGCAGGACAAGCCCGGCTACTAG
>JBGPRV010000004.1:0-29195 GCA_041489785.1 Dehalococcoidia bacterium
CCGACAACATTTCGCAAAGTGGTCTGAGCAAGCAGCGAGGTTGCCTTGATATAGTCGAGCACCTTGAGAATAGCCTCTGCGGCATCGACCACCCGAAAGTAAATTACGGCGTCAACCCTGACAGTAACGTTGTCCACGGTGATGCACTCTTGCGCGGGAACGTCCATGGTGATTACCCGGAGGTCGATTTTCCGCATGTTCTCAACGAAGGGGATAAGGAAGACCAGACCTGGCCCCCTGAGGCCAACCCACCTGCCCAGGCGGAAAACGCCCCCTCTTTCGTACTCCTTAACGATTTTGATAGATGCCGACAGAAGTATTATTACTACTACTGCGATAAGCAAATAAATAAATAAGTTCATTGTTTCTCCTTTTCTTTAGATTTTTTGGTCACCCACAGTTTCAATCCTTCTGTTTTGGTTATTATCACCTCCTCTCCGGGTTCTATTGTACTACCTTCAGCTATGGCTGTCCATAACTCTCCCTCAGCCAGAACCGTGCCCTGGGGTTTGAGGGTCGTTCGCACCACAGCTTCCTTCCCTATCATCTCCTCTACCCCAGCCGTGAGTTTTCGCCTCTGGCCTTTTACGATGGCATAAATAACGAAAATGATAAAAGCGGCGGCAAAGACTATGGCTATGATAATTGGGCCGGACATTTCGATAGTGGGCATAGAGTATTCCATGAATGCTACCCTCCTATTCTTTTGATTTCTTTGTCACCCATAATTTCAATCCTTCCACTCTGGATATTATCACCTCTTCACCCGGTGCTACTCTGCCGCCTACTGATGCCGCCGTCCATAATTCTCCCTGGGCGAGAACCGTGCCTGTAGGGTCGAGGGCTGTTTTGGCTATGGCTATTGTCCCAATCATTCCCTCAGCCCCGGTAGCCTTGCGTCGCCTTTGCCCGCGGATAATGGCCCCGATGACAAAGACAGCGAAAGCGGTGATGCCTGCCGTAACCCCGGCAATTAGCCCCCTATTTACCTCTATCCCCGGGCTATGGCTGAACAATATCAGCGAGCCCATAACCAGTGAGGCTATACCTCCGGCAGTCAATAACCCAAAACTATGGGTGAAGTACTCGGCGATAAAAAGTCCCATGGCAAGTAAAATGAGTGCTATGCCTCCCCAGTAAGCATTAAGCACACCCAGGGAGTAAAACGCTAGGAACAAGCTGATGCCACCAGCCACCCCGGGGAAAACCATCCCCGGGTTGGAAATCTCGACAATCAATCCTATGGTAGCCAGAGTAAGGAGGATGTAGGCAATGTTGGGGTCGCTGATGGTTTGCAGAAATTTCTCAATGTCATTCATTTCGTTTCTAGTTGAACCATAGTTCGTAGTATCAATGGTAACTTCCTCGCCACTGGCTAAAGTAACCTTCCAGCCATTGATTTGGGAAATAAGGCTTTCCAAACTGTCAACTCGCAGGTCGATAAGGTTATATTCCAAGGCATCAACATCGGTGAATGATTTGCTTTCCGTAACTGCTAGCTCGGCTTGTTCCATATTGCGGCCACGCTCTTCAGCTATAGTCTTCATCCACTTAGCCGAGAACTCGACTATTTTTTGCATCTCGTCTGCTGGTATTTCCTGTCCCCCGCCGCTTACCGGATGGGCAGCGCCGATAGTCGTGCCCGGCGTCATCGCCGCGATATTAGCAGATAGAGTAATGAAAGTTCCCGCTGAGGCAGCCCAGGCGCCTTTGGGGGAGACGTAAACTACGATGGGCACGTCGGCATTCATAATCCTTTTGACTATCTTATCGGTTGAGTCCAGAAGCCCACCGGGGGTATCTAGCTCAATTATGCAGACGGTAGCGCCATCCTTCTCCGCCTGGCTGATACCCCGATCAATATAGTCAGCTATCACGGGCACAATGGTGCCATCCACGGTAAGAACTTCCACAGTAGTAGGGCTGGCGGCAGCAAGCAGGCTGCCTCCTAAACCCGCAACTATTGGCATCACAAGCCAAGCAAGGAAGAAGACCTTAAGCCCAGTTCTCAGCATCTCGCATTATCCTCAAGTTAATTATAGACTAAGCGATCAAAAGCAACAAAAAATTTCAAGGTTATCATTGAGGCTGGACACAGCTTAGTGTAGAATAGGCCAAGGATGGAAAACCAAAAGTGTAAGGGAATGCAGGACTTGCTCCCCGAGGACATGTTGCGCTTTCGTCGTATTGAAGATGTCTTCCGGACTTGTTGTCGTAACTGGGGCTACCAGGAGGTGAGGACGCCAACCTTAGAATACCTCTATTTGTTTACAGCTACGGGAACACTTACTCCGAGCATGTTAAGCAAGGTATATTCATTTCTCGATTGGGATGGCTGGAGTGGTGAGCGAGTCGTCTTGAGGCCGGATGGCACTATTCCTGTAGCCAGACTCTACATCGACAATCTAAGTGAACAGGAATTAGCCAGGCTTTTCTATGTGACTAACATCTTCGCTTTCGAGGGAACAGGGAAGGAGAACAGGGAGCGATGGCAATGTGGTGCTGAGTTTTTCGGTGGTGCTAAATTGGCTCCGGATGTGGAGATAGTTCTGCTGGCTGAAGAGGTTATTCGCAGACTTGGCATCAGCAATGTCAGGCTACAACTATCCCATGCCGGCCTGGTGAAGGCATTGCTCAAAGAGTTTAATCTCAGCCCCGCTGAAGAAGCTAAGATGACGAACCGCATTTTAGAAGGAAATTGGCAAGCATTGACCAAGGCGAAATCCACTACTCCCGAAGTCGACAGGCTCATGGCTGCATTATTGGGCCTCAAGGGGAAATCGAGCAGCTTTCTACACAATGTAAAAGCTTCATTCCCCAAAGCTTCGCGGGACTTCAAATCCAGCCTGGAGGACCTCTTAAGCATTACCACATTACTGGATAATCTGGGTTGCAGCTATGAAATTGATATCGCAGCGATACATGGTTTTGAGTATTATACTGGAATCTGTTTTCAGTTCCTGGCTGATGGGGAAAAGATAGGTGGCGGAGGAAGATATGATAAGCTTGTGCCCCTTATGAATGGAGAGGACATCCCTGCCTGCGGATTTGCCTTATATGTGGACCCTCTAATGAAATTACTGCCGCTGGAGAAAGAGAAAAAGGGCGAATCTGGAATTTTAATTAAAGGTAAGGAATTGGCTCCGGAAATAGTAAAGGCGTGTTTTGCTGTGGCGGAATCGCTTCGTGACGCCGGACACCTGGCAGAGCTTGACTTCACAGGTCGGGAAGAATCTAATTATAGGTGGGTCATCCTGGTTTCGGGGGAGAAGCCTTCTCTGTTTGTGCTCACGGATTGCATACAGAAGCGACGGCGAGAGGTAGCTTCTGTGGCAGAGATTCTTAAAGTGGTAAGTGAGGGATGAAGGATTACCAAGCCGCCTACATCAAACTCGCCCTCCCTAAAGGCAGGTTTCTATCACCTACAGCTAGCTTGCTTGCCGAAATAGACCTGGGATTTGAGGGTTATAGCGATAAAACAAAGCAGTATCGCCTGCGCTCGGCAAGGTTTCCCAGCCTTTCCGCTAAAATACTTCAGGAAAAGGATATTCCTATACAGGTAGCTGTAGGGAATTACGACCTGGGTATTTGTGGTTTGGATTGGGTTGAAGAATTCCTGGTGAAATATCCTGCAGGAGCTCTGGTAAAAATAGCGAGTCTAAATTATGGTGAAGGCGGTATACATGTGGTTACCAGTGCTCAAGCGGGGATAACCAGTCTCGATGAATTATCAGCCCGGAGAAATGATTGTCGTATCGTGAGTGAGTACCCTAATCTGTCTGAGGCTTTTGCCTTAAATCTCAGAATGAGAAGGTTCAGGATTTTCCCGGTGTGGGGGGCTGCTGAAGCTTATCCCCCGGAAAATGCTGATTTGGCAGTGCTCTGGGGAAAGAGTGGAGCGCATATAGCAACTCAAGGCTTGATTCCTCTCGAAAAATTACTCCCTGTCACTGCCTTTCTAATAGCAAATCGAGAAAGCCTGGAGAACAAGGATTTGAGCCAGATATTGATGTGTTTTGACTCCAAGCTTACCGCTGACCTGCCCGCCTGCTCGCCGTACGACTTCGGCAGGCGAGCCGAGGCTTGGCAGGCGGGGCCGCAGACATCAATAGAACATGAGCTTAATATCTGTAAGGAACTGAAGATTCCCCGTCCCTCGTGGCCGGCAAAGGAAATCAACTTGGCTTTGCCTGATGGACACCAGCAAGCACCTACTGCGCAGTTTTTGAAGCAAGCCGGGCTGACAGTCCAGGGATATGCTGAAGAGGTAGTGCGCCGCCGCCCTTCCGCTGATTTAGACTGGCTGGGCATCAAAGTAATCAGGCCTCAGGATATACCTCTGCAAGTGGCGAATGGCAATTTTGACTTAGCCATAACCGGTGAGGATTGGCTGCGGGAACACCTCTGTCGCTTCCCCTCAAGCCCGGTGAAGAAATTATTTGCTTTAGGCTTGGGCACCGTCAAAGTTGTCGCTGCCGTGAGTCAAGAAATGCCCGTGGCCGACATTGATGAATTGAGGTCGTTTGTTCAAAGCAGCAAGTTCGCGCCTTTGAAAGTAGCCTCGGAATACATAAATATTGCCGACAAGTACCTTCGGGACAATCACATTAACCCCTACAAGCTAATTCCAACCTGGGGGGCGAGCGAGGCTTTTTTACCCGAGGACGCCGATATGCTTATTGATAACACTCAGACAGGGAAGACTCTGGAGCAGCACCAATTAAAGATTATTGATGTGCTATTTCGGTCTTCGGCTTGTCTAATTGCCAACAAAGATAGCCTGGCATCTTCCGATAAAAAAGAGAAAATGAAGTTTCTTACACAGAAATTGCGGGCGAAGCTATAGTAGATTAAAGATTAAAATGCAAAAAGCAAAAATACAGAGCAAAAATAAAAAAGTTTTGTTTTTTGACTTTTGGTTTTAGTTGATATGAAGAGAGTCAAAGGATTCAATAGGGCAAGAAAGTTACTGACCAGGGAAAATTTCTGGGAGTCTTTCACCACCCCACCGCGGCTAGCAGCTCAAATAAAGCAAGTCTTTGGCGAAGAGCTTTCAGTTCAAAAAGTGGTCGACCGTATCATCGGCGAAGTTCGGGATAAAGGTGATAAAGCCCTCTTTGATTACACTGAAAGACTGGATGGAGTGCGACTGGACTCCCTGAAAGTAGGTAGACAGGAAGTTATTGCCGCTTACGATATAACAAGCAAGAAACTTGTCTCGGCCCTCGAATTCGCCGCCAGCAGAATACAGGATTTCCATGTTGCCTGTGAGCACAAAACCGGCCTAATTCCTATCGACAAGCACTTAAGGCAACAGATTCTGCCCTTACAAAGGGTTGGCCTGTATGTGCCTGGCGGCACCGCTGCCTACCCGTCTACTGTGCTGATGATGGCCATACCAGCCAAAGTAGCCGGTGTTGAGGAAATCATTATGGTTTCCCCGCCCGCTAAAGATGGCCGGATTCCTGCCCCCACGTTAGTCGCCGCTGACATTGCTAAGGTCAGCCGCATTTTTAAGCTTGGCGGTGCCCAGGCTATTGCGGCATTGGCTTTTGGGACTGAATCGATACCCAGAGTGGATAAAATTTGTGGTCCGGGGAACATCTTTGTGACCCTGGCCAAGAAAATGGTTTATGGCACAGTGGACATTGATGGTCTCGAAGGTCCCAGCGAGATAGTAATTGTCGCCGACGAGAAAGCCGACCCTGCCCTTTGTGCCGCTGACCTCCTGGCCCAGGCTGAACATGACCCCCTGGCGTCAGTAATTTTAATCACTACTTCGGCTGACCTGGCTGACCAGGTAGACAAAGAAATTGAGATACAACTGGGGAAATTAAAGCGGCGTTCCACTATTAGAAAGGCTATTGATGCCGGAATGCTTGTGCTTGTCGATGACATGGCCCAAGCAGTAGAGTTGGTCAATCTATTCGCTCCTGAGCACCTCTCCATTATGGCATCCGACGCCTCGGCTTTAGTCCCCAAAATTCGCAATGTCGGCTGTATTTTTGTAGGCGAGAACTCGCCTGTGGTTCTAGGCGATTATGTTGCCGGCCCCAGCCATGTCTTGCCCACCGGAGGCAGTGCTCGTTTCGATTCTCCTCTGGGTGTTGCGGACTTCCTCAAGGTTACCAATATCATCGCCTTGGACAAGCCCGCCATGCGAAAACTGAGCCAGGCCGCTGTGGTAATAGCTAAAGCTGAAGGGCTGGATGCCCATGCCCAGGCTGCGGAAAGAAGGACGAGAGCGAAATAAAAGGTTAAAATGCTAAAGGCAAAAATACAGAACAAGAATAAAGAATTTTACATTTTAATTTGTCATTTTGATTTTTTATTTTTGACTTTTGATGTTAGTTGAAATGAACATAAAAAAACTTATCAGGCCTGAGCTCGTGACCATGAAGAGTTATACCCCTATCGAGCCTACAGAAGTCCTGAGCCAAGAAGCCGAATTGCCTGTGAATAAAGTAATAAAGCTCGATGGCAACGAGAATCCTTATGGCTGTTCCCCCAAGGTCTATCAAGCCCTAGCCAATTATCCCTATTATCATAATTACCCCGACCCGGAGCAAAGAGAGCTACGGAAGGCTTTAGAAGAATATACCGGCTTAGGACGCCAGCACATTGTTTGCGGCATGGGCAGCGATGAACTTATTGACCTTATCCTCAGGCTTTTCCTCAAACCCGGAGACGAGGTTATCAATTGTCCACCGACATTCGGTATGTATCCCTTTAGCACCGATGTTTGTGGCGGTCGGGTGGTTGATGTGTCTAGAACCGAAGATTTTGCTCTTGATATGGCCGGCATAAAGAAGGCCTTGACCAGGAGAACAAAGGTCATTTTTGTTGCCTCGCCCAATAATCCCACAGGCAACACTACTCCAAAGAAAGAAATTATGGAGCTTGTTGAGACTGGAAAAATTGTTGTCGTGGACGAAGCTTATTTTGAGTTTGGTAATATAACTGTGGTCAACCTGGTGGCCTCGTACTCTAACTTGATAGTTTTACGCACCTTCAGCAAATGGGCTGGGCTAGCCGGCTTAAGGATAGGCTATGGCTTTTTCCCGATAGAAATTGCTGATTATCTGATGAAGATTAAGCAGCCCTATAATACCAATGCCGCAGCCCAGGTTGCGGTGCTGGCTTCCCTGGCCGATGTAGAGTATCTTCGTCTTAATGTTATGAAGATGGTCATGGAACGGCAACGATTATTCGGCAAACTGAAGGAACTGGATTGGCTAAGACCTTACCCCTCCCAGGCTAATTTTATCCTCTGTTCTCTGCCCGAAGGAGAAGCCAAAGAAATCTGGCAAGGACTGCGAAAGAAAGGCATCTTTGTCCGCTATTTCGATACTCCTGGACTAAAAGATTGCTTGCGAATTAGCGTGGGCAGACCTGAGGATACTGATGCCTTAATTGAGGCACTTAGAACCCTATCTGTCATTGCGACTCTGAGTAAAACGAAGAGGAAGCAATCTCAACCATTTCCCTCTCCCTCGAAGGGAGAGGGTTAGGGTGAGGGTGAAATAAAGCATCCTAAGGAGGTTAAAACATGGCTGAAAGAAAAGCAAAAGTAGTTCGTGAGACTGCCGAGACGACCGTCAGGGTGGAACTCAACATTGACGGCAGCGGACAATTTCAAATCACCACCGGCATAAGGATGTTCGACCACCTCCTTAGCCAGCTAGCCCAGCACGGAGTATTCGATATAAAAATCTCAGCCTCAGGCCCCGACCAGCACCACGTAGTTGAAGATGTGGCTATCTCCTTAGGCAAAGCTCTTAACCAGGCGTTAGGAAAAAAACAAGGCATTGTTCGTATGGCACATGCTATCGTGCCCATGGATGAAGCTCTGGCAATGGTAGCAGTGGATATCGGGGGCAGGGTCTACAGCACAGTCGAGGCGGACTTCGACGAAGCCACCATAGGCGACCTCGACGCTGATTTAGTCCGCCATTTCTTAGTCTCCTTTGCTTCTGAAGCCAAAATTAACCTCCACGCTAAAGTGCTCAACGGCATCAATGACCACCACAAAGCCGAAGCCCTGTTCAAAGCTCTGGGCCGAGCCCTGGACTCAGCCACCCGCATTGACGAGCGCATTTTGGGCCGGGTCCCCAGCACCAAAGAAGTTATCGAGGGGTAGGTGGTAGCGAAAACCAAACTTCGAATCCTACTTGGGGAGCAGATTTGGGGGTTCCGAACTTAAACGGATACAAGATAGCCCGAACTAGGGCCTGTCGGAGTGATGAAGGAGAGTTGGCTTCACAGCCCGATAAAGCTTAGACAGGATCGGATATGTCAGAGTCGTTTACTATCGCCTCGGATGGTCGAGTCAAGAGATTGCTTGCAATAGCCAAGAGACATTTAGGCTATATTGCGAAGTCTCGCTCAAAGACAATTACTGTGCCCGGGGATCTCAAACTTGACCATGCTATCGTAGCTAGTGTATTCTCTGCTGCAGCTGTCGAAGCAGGACTGAACCTGTTTATTAGCATTCCTATTCTGTTCGTTAAGGATGAGAATGCTCAGAGATTCTTCGGCGTGTTAGTAACGAAATACTCACGACTTTCAGCAAGGCAAAAAATTGAATTCGCATGTGAGTTTTGCCCCCAGATTAAGCAGGATAAGGCGCTACTCAAAAGGGTGTGTGCTCTCTTTGAATATCGAAATTCAGTCCTTCATTCTTCCCCGGAATACGCAGAGCCCTTGGGACTTCCAGATTTGGATTTCAAAGAGTTGCCTAGCAGGATTACGGAAGAGGATCTCATTTCACATCCACAATTATTATCACGAGGGACTTCATCAGCGGGAATAGAAGAAGCATTCCAACACTATCAGACCGCCTCAGATTTTCTAAGAAAGCTGATCGTGTATGATCAAGAGGTTGAAGACAGCACTTCGGCTAACGGAGGATAGCGACAATGCCTAAGCTGTGTTCCGTCACCGGGGGCTATACGTATCAAGTTAGACGCATTGATAGGTAGGCTTTTTCTGGTTAGCAATCGGTAAAGTGACGAATAGCCAGAAATCCACAGAAGTTCGAATTTTCCCCCACCCTCTAGGGCAAGTGTTTTCCTCCACTACTGTGCTATAATCAAAGCGAGGGGAAATAAGAATGGAATATAGCGTTATCATGAGAAAGGCACCTGATGGATTCTATATAGCCACTTGTCCTTTGCTTCCAGAAGCACGGGCTCAAGGTGCAACATACGAGGAGTGTCTGGCTAATATCAAGGAAGTGCTTGGGCTTTGCCTTGAATGCCGAAAAGAGCGGGGAGAGGAAATCCCGCAGGAAGTTGACACAAAGAAGGTTATTGTCGCCATATGACAAGCCTACCTCCCCTTAAAGCCAGGGAGGTGATTAAGGGGCTCCAAGCATTGGGATTTGAGAGGATTCGCCAAAAGGGTAGTCACGCTATATTTCACCACGAAAATTGTCGCAGGGCTCCTATCCCGATTCATCCGGCTAAAACCATTAGCCCCTACTTACTTTCCGATATTCTCAAGCAGCTTGAAATTGAAGAGGACGAGTTCTTGCAAGCTGCAGGTCGGAGATAGTGAATTATATTTTTCTTACTGCGAATCCGAAGACAAACCAGACATCACAGGAAGTGAAGGATTTTTTCTATATACATAGGCAAACTTTTAGGGCCTTATCTTAAACTGTAACTCCATCTTTATAATATAGGAGAGGTTGTGAGTAAGGTAATCTTCACGAACCGTCGCTTGAAGATATTCATCTTGGGGCTCTTTGTATTGCTAGGAGCAGTTCTTGTTATCGCTTGCTTAAATCTTTCGGGATGCTTATTTCCTGGCAATTCGGATGTCATTCCAGTCTATACGTATAATATAGTCAATACCTACCCCCATGACCGCAATGCTTTCACCCAAGGATTGGTTTTCGAAGATGGCGTTCTATATGAGGAAACAGGGCGTTTTGGACACTCCACATTGCGTAGAGTGGAATTGGAAACCGGAGATATCTTACAAATTCGTGAGCTATCAGCTCAGTTTTTCGGTGAAGGCATAACCATTTATGGAAACAAGATCATCCAGCTGACCTGGCAATCCAATATCGGGTTTGTCTATGACAAAAACAGTTTTGAGTTACTACAAGAGTTCAATTATTCAACTGAAGGCTGGGGCATTACGCATGATGGAGAGCGCTTAATCATGAGCGACGGTACGTCAACATTGCATTTCTTGGACCCCCAGACCTTTGAGGAAATCAGTCAGCTTGAGGTATTTGACAACGATGGCCCCGTCACCAGACTCAATGAATTGGAATACGTCCAGGGGGAAATCTATGCCAATGTGTGGCAGACTGACCGCATCGCCAGGATTGCACCTGAGACAGGTCGAGTGATTGGGTGGGTAGATCTGGGAGGACTCCTAACTACGGAAGACCGTAGTGAGACGGTTGATGTTCTCAACGGCATTGCGTATGATGCAGAGACCGATCGCTTGTTTGTGACCGGAAAGTTATGGCCTAAGCTCTTTGAGATTGAACTGATTTCTCCAGAATAATTGACGATTTCCTCTTTCGAGTTAAGTCACTGCCTGATCAGTGTTAGTGCTACAAGATTCTTCGGTCGCTTTCGTTTGGTATGCCCAGGGCTTCGGCTTAGGCGCTTCTCACAATGACAAAAAGAGCTAGGGCCGAACCTGACCGTTGCCCCAGATAATCCACTTATAGCTGGTTAGCTCTTTCAAAGCCATAGGACCACGGGCGTGAAATTTCTGGGTGCTTATGCCTATCTCGGCACCTAAGCCAAACTGCCCCCCATCGGTAAACCGGGTGCTGGCATTGGCATAAACACAGGCAGCATCTACTTCGTTAAGGAAGCGCATTGCTGCCGAATGGTCCTCGGTGACGATAGCTTCGGAGTGCCCTGAGCCATATTTCTCAATGTGCTCTAAAGCTTCGTCCAGCGAGTTAACCACCTTGATAGCTGCTTTCAACGACAGGTATTCCTTCCCCCAGTCCTCAGCGACAGCCGGGACTAGCTTCAGGGACGGGGAGGTTGCTTCGCTCCCGCCTGCCAAGCCTTGGCGGGCAGGTCGCTCGCAATGACATTGCTTAAGTATGGCCAGGGCTCGCTTGTCGCAGTGCATTTCCACGCCGGCCTTGGCCCACTCTTTGGCAATAGCCGGCAGGTAAGCTTGAGCAACCTGATTATGGACCAAGATGCAATCCAGAGCGTTGCACACGGTAGGGCGCTGAACTTTGGCATTGTAGGCAATGGCTACCGCCTTGCCTATATCGGCACTCTTATCTACATAGGTGTGGCAGACACCGATGCCACCGGTAACTACCGGCATAGTGGCATTCTCCGAGACAAGCTTTATCAAGTCGGCACCGCCACGGGGAATCATCAAGTCAATTATCCCCTTCATCTTGAGCATGTGGTTGACCAAAGCCCGCTCCGTGGACTCAATAAGTTGAATTGCTCCCTGGGGCACGCCAGCCTGGTCGCAAGCTTCTTGAGCTACTTTAGCCAAGGCTTTATTAGAATTTATAGCTTCCTTGCCCCCACGGAGGATGACGGCGTTACCCGATTTAAGGCACAGGCTTGATATGTCTATGGTAACATTGGGGCGGCTCTCATATATCGCACCAATGACTCCCAAGGGCACTCTCCTCTTGCTTATCTGTAAACCATTGGGCAAAGTTCGCGTCTCGAACACCTCGCCCACAGGGTCGGGCAGCGCCGCCACCGTTTTTGTGTCCTGAGCTATGCCCTCAAGGCGGGACGGCGACAGCATAAGCCTGTCGAGCATAGCCTCGCTCATCCCCGAAGCTTTCGCCTCCTCGTAATCAATTTTGTTGGCTTCCAGGATTTCATTCAGCTTATCGATGAGAGCTTCAGCAATATTGAGCAATGCCTTATTCTTGATTTCTGTAGAAAGGAAAGCCAGCTTCCTCGAAGCTGCCTTAGCTGTCTTTCCCTTTTCCTCCAGTTCTTTTATGGCCGATTTCATGGAACTATCCTTGCATGCCTCCCTTGCTGTTTATAGCATCACCATATTATTCCTGTGAATCGCTTCGTCGCCATAATCGTAACCGAGGAGGCTGAGGATTTTATCGGAGTGCTTCCCTCCAATAATAGCTAAATCAGAAGAGCTATAATTAGAAATGCCACAGCCAATGTGTTTGCCTTTCTCATCCAGGATATCCACGATATCGCCGCGCTGGAACTTGCCCTCCGCTCTTATAACTCCCGCAGGGAGCAGGCTCTTATTGTGCTCCTTGAGGGCTAAGGCAGCGCCTTTGTCCACCGTGACCTTGCCCTTGGAAGCCAGCCCGCTGAGCATCCACCTCTTTTTGCTCTCCATCTTATTTACCGGCGCAGGAAAGAAAGTGCCTATATCTTCTCCCTGGCTAATCCTCACCAGTATGTCAGGTTCTCGCCCATCGACAATGATTACGTTTACCCCTGAAGCGGTAGCTAGCTTAGCTGCCTCAATCTTGGTCGTCATGCCGCCAGTTCCCTGGCGACTGGCGGTATCGCTAGCCATGCGTTCAATTTTAGCGTCAATCTTGTCCACCCGGCGAATAAGTTGAGCTTCAGGATTGTAATGCGGGTCGGCAGTGTATAAGCCGCCGATGTCGGTGAGCATGACTAAAATGTCAGCATCAACCAGGTTAGACACCATGGCGGAAAGATTATCGTTATCCCCGAATTTGAGTTCCTCAATCTCGTCAATGGCGACAACGTCATTTTCATTGACAATGCAAATTATGCCAAGCTCGATAAGGGCCAGTAAGGTATTACGAGCATTAAGATAGCCACTGCGGTCAGAGAGGTCTTCCTTTGTGAGCAATGCCTGGGCTACGGTTATATCATACTGGCTGAAAAGTTGTTCGTAGGTATACATGAGGTGGCTTTGGCCCACCGAAGCCAGGACCTGTTTGAAAGGAGTGTTCTTGCGTTCTGGAACTTTCTTAAGCTTCTGTCTTCCCGAGGCAATAGCTCCGGAAGAGATTATGACTATCTCCTTCCCCTGGCCGTGGAGTCGGGCTAGCTGCTCCACCAAACTTGACATAACTTGCAAGTCAAGATGGTCAGTGCCCGAGGTAAGGAGGCTTGTGCCGAATTTAGCCACTATGCGATGGTAAGACATTGGCATAAATCTAGCAGTTTTCACTCATAGTGACAACTCAGGCAAGGAAGAAGCAAGACGTTCAGGTAATTGCAAAGGGGAGGATTAATAGTCCGTCAGAATGTGCAATCAGATTGTTGCCGCATCGCCTCCGCCTATTAAGTTTATGACAATGAGAATCTGGTCCTTTGCTTACTCACCCAATATCTGAATAGTAATCTTTCGAGACCTGGGGCGATTGTCAAAATCTACGAAAACTATCTGCTGCCATGTGCCCAGAGTTAACTTCTTATTCATAAAAGGTATTATTAGTGAAGCTCCGAGCGTAGAGGCGCGCACATGGGAATGGCCATTCCCGTCCCCCCAGGTTTTATTATGCTCGTAAGGAATATTCTGGGGTATCACCCTATCCCACATATTCTTAAAATCGGAGAGTAGATTTGGCTCATACTCTATGGTGGTTATTCCGGCCGTTGAACCGACTATAAACAAAGTGACTATTCCGCTATTAACCCCAGATTCCTTGACATTCTTGACCACCTGAGAGGTTATATCGATAATGTCGCAATTGCCTCTTGATTGAAGAGTGATATCCTTAGTTACTACGGTCATATTCTTACCTCCTTCCAAGGAGATTGCTTCGCTTCCCCTTCGCTATACTCAGGGCTTTGGCTCACCGCAATGACGGAGTGAGTGGTCATATCCTTACCTCCTGCCATATGATATCGTCCAACTCAAATACAGGCCCATCACGGCATATATGTTTTAAGCCTTTTTTGGTATTGATAGTGCAACCATAGCAAGCTCCAAAGCCACACCCCATCCTCACCTCAAGGGAAACCTGACATTTTTTTAGTTTGAGATTGCTTCGCTTTGCTTGCCATGACATCTCTGCCATCGCCTTATACATATCTACTGGACCACAGACATACACCTGGTCAGCCCAGTTTAAGAAATCAGGCAGAATATCCGTGGCCCTGCCTTTCTGACCCATGCTACCATCCTCGGTAACGGGAATAAATTGAACTCCTTTTGGTAAAGGCGAGAGTTTGCTTCGCTTCTTGGCCGCAGAAGAAAAAGGATAGAGTTGAGCAGCAGTGCTCGCCCCATGAATTAAAGTTATCTGGTGCTGAGACGAAGCATACTGCGTCAAGAAAACGAGCGGAGCAATGCCAATTCCTCCAGCCACCAGCAGCAAGTTCTTAGATTGCCCCGACTTTGTCGGGGGAATACTAAACCCCTTACCTAAAGGGCCAAGAATGTCTAGTCTCTCGCCTGTTTGTCGCTGTGACAGCCAGAGTGTGCCTTTGCCCGCTACCTTGAACAGAAGGGCAACTTGGGATTGCTTCGCTTCGCTCGCAATGACATTATTGTTCCCAACTTGGTGAATGCTGAAAGGGCGGCGTAATGTAAAATCTCCGCATCGCACTGTGATGAATTGCCCCGGCTGAGCCGTCACTGCTATATCTGGTGTCTCAATCCACATGAAGTGTATGCCGGGCATGACCTCCACATTAGAAGTTACGGAGCACAAGGTTTGTTTCATGCTAAAACCTAAACAAAAGCAAAAGTCAAAATGACAGAGCAAAAATCAAAGACGAAACATCTTTCCATTTTGAATTGTAATTTTGATTTTTAACTTTTGCCTTTTGATTTTCTTAAGTACTCCCTGAGTGGTTGAACGTTAAAGATTTGGCTACTACTTGCTAGCGCCTCTATAGCTACCCGAGCAGTATCTAATGAAGTGAAGCATGGTATCCTCTTTTCTGCCGCGGCACGCCTGATATCTAACCCGTCTTTTAACGGAATGCGCCCTCCAGTGATAGTATTAATCACTCCGCTCACAGAATTATCTTGAATAACATCAATAACGTTAGGATGCCCCTCGCTTAGCTTCTTGGTCACCATTTTTACTGGGAGCCCCATAGATTTAATCATTTCTGCGGTTCCCTCCGTGGCGTAGAGCTCGTGGTGAAGGGAATGCAATTGCTTAATCAGAGGCTCGGCTTCATCTTTATCCTTGTCGGCGATGCTAAGTAGCAGGCTACCTCCTTGAGGAAGCATCAATCCAGAGGCTAAAAGTGCCTTAACCAGGGCTGCCTCAAAGGTGTAGTCAATCCCCATAACCTCGCCAGTGGATTTCATCTCAGGACCAAGGTAACTATCTACTCCAGTTAATTTGGACATAGAGAAAACGGGAGCTTTTATACCTACCAACTTTTGTCTCTTCCGTAACCCGCCTTCGTAGCCCTGCTCCTTGAGGCTAATCCCAGCCATGACCTTAGTGGCAATTCTTACCATGGGCACGCCGGTTACCTTGGAGATAAAAGGCACGGTTCGGCTGGCGCGGGGATTTACCTCAAAAACATATACCGTTGAGCGACCATTTTCCCTCATGATTACCATCTGGACGTTCATCAACCCTTTAATTCCCAGAGCCAGTCCAATTCTGATGGTGTAATCCACCATGGCATTTACTTCGTCTTGAGTGAGATTGATTCCCGGGTAGATAGACAAGGCATCACCGCTATGTACGCCAGCTCTTTCAATGTGCTCCATCACGCCAGGAATAAGAACATTTTCCCCGTCGCAAATGGCATCTACCTCGACTTCTTTACCCTGGAAATATTTATCAACAAGCACAGGATGCTGGCTGTCCATCTCCAGAGCTAGTGTCAGGTAGCGGATTAACTCAGGTTCGTTGTACACGATTTCCATAGCCCGGCCCCCCAGAACATAGCTAGGGCGCACCAACACCGGATAACCCAGGGTCTTAGCTATATTTACTGCTTCTTCGATGGACCTTACTCCAGCCCCCGGCGGCTGAGGAATACCTAATCTGTCCAGGAAATTTTCAAAGCGGCGGCGGTCTTCAGCTATGTCTATAGCTTCGGCACTCGAGCCAAGTATTGGTAAATTGTTGCGAGCTAAGACCCCCACCAAGTTAATAGGTGTTTGTCCACCAAGCTGAACGATAGATGGTGGAGCAGAACCGTTATTACTCTCATTCTCAAGTATATCTCGGATGCTTTCCTCATCTAACGCTTCAAAGTAGAGGCGATCACTGGTGTCAAAATCGGTGGAAACTGTCTCAGGATTAGAATTGACCAAGATGCTCTTTATTCCCATCTCTTGAAGCGCCCAGGCTGAATGGACGCAGCAATAGTCAAACTCAATTCCCTGCCCGATGCGTATAGGCCCGCTGCCGATGACCACAGCTTTCTTCCCTTCCAAAGGCGCGGCTTCGTTCTCTTTTTCATAGGTGCTGTAGAAATAAGGGGTCTCAGCATCAAACTCAGCAGCACAGGTATCCACCATCTTGTACACCGGGCGGATTTGCCATTCGTGGCGAGCCTGTCTTACCTGCTCCGGCAACCTATCGGCTAAAGTGCCCACTTGCTCATCGGAAAAGCCGAGCCTCTTCGCCTCCCATAAGAACTCCGGTGTCAACGGTTCGGAAAGGAGCCTCCTCTCCATGTCCACAATATTCTGGAACTTATAAATAAACCAGGGGTCTATGCCGGTGACTTGGGAGAGCTCTTCGGGCGTGGCTTCCCTTCGCAGCGCCGCCATAATCGCCCATAGTCTTAAGTCGTTGGGGTGAAGGGGATAGGAGTTAAGCCCTCCCTCTTTACTCCAACTGGGGTCTTCCCAGAGCAGGGTGCGTTTGCCGAATTCCAGGGAGCGCACTGCCTTTTGTAGAGCGGCCTCAAAACACCTGTCAATGGCCATTACCTCACCAGTGGCTTTCATCTGGCTGCCAATTTTTCGGTCACCCAAAGCAAATTTATCAAAGGGCCATCTAGGAATCTTGACTACGCAGTAATCCAGGGCTGGCTCGAAAGACGCCAGCGTTTTGCCTGTGACCTTATTAGGGATCTCATCGAGCCTCTTGCCTATGGCTATTTTGGCAGCCACCCGAGCAATAGGATAGCCAGTGGCTTTACTGGCTAAAGCTGAGCTACGGCTGACACGGGGGTTAACTTCAATTACGTGGTATTGGCTTCTTGTGACTCCCTTCTGGTCTGGAGCCCATTTTTCCGCCACTATGGGATGTGGAGTAAGGGCAAACTGTATATTACAGCCACCCTCGATTTTCAACGCTCTTATGATTTTCAAACTGGCCGACCTGAGCATCTGGTATTCCTTGTCGGTGAGAGCTTGGCTGGGAGCTACTACGATGCTATCCCCGGTATGCACCCCCATAGGATCAATGTTCTCCATATTACACACGGTAATGCAGTTATCAGCAGCATCCCGCATAACTTCGTATTCAATTTCCTTCCAGCCTAAAACACATTGCTCTACCAGAACCTCGTGGCTCATGCTGGAATCCAGGCCATTAGTAACAATCTGCTCAAGATCTTTCATAGTGTAGGCGATGCCGCCGCCAGTGCCCCCCAGGGTGTAGGAAGGGCGGACGATGAGAGGCAAACCTATGGATTTTACCAGTTCTCTCGCTTCCTCAACCGACTTCACCGTGGCACTCTTAGGCACAGGCTCGCCAATATCAACAAGAAGCTGCTTAAACAAAGACCTTTCCTCAGCCTTCTTTATTGTTTCTATAGGTGTGCCCAGAGACCGCACATTATACTTGTCGAGTATGCCAGCATCAGCTAGCTCCACCGCTAAATTGAGCCCTGTTTGCCCCCCAAGGGTAGGCAATAAGCCATCAGGGCGCTCTCTTTCAATTATGCGAGCCAGGACTTCCATGGTGAGCGGTTCAATATAGACAATGTCAGCTATCTCCTCATCGGTCATAATTGTGGCCGGGTTTGAATTCACCAGGACCGTGGTCACGCCTTCCTCCCTCAGTGCCCGGCAGGCCTGAGTCCCGGAATAATCGAACTCCGCTGCCTGCCCGATGATTATCGGCCCTGAGCCAATGACTAAGACTTTAGATAGTTTGGACATATATTCTCTTTTCTATTCTAGCCTCTCACCATCTCCAGAAATCGCTCAAATAGATACATATTGTCCAGTGGGCCAGGGGAGGCTTCGGAGTGATACTGAATAGATAAGATAGGCAAGTCCCGGTGGTGAAGGCCTTCCACCGTGCCATCGTTTAAGTTTATGTGGCTCACTTCGAGCCCTCCTTTTAAGGTATCGGCGTCTATGGCATAGCCATGGTTTTGGGCAGTTATATAAACTCTGCTGGTAGCTAAATCCCGCACAGGATGGTTGCCGCCACGGTGCCCAAACTTCAGCTTAAAGGTCTGGGCTCCCAAGGCTTTGCCTATGAGTTGATGCCCCAGGCATATACCCATTATTGGCTTCTTCCCTATAAGATTTCTTACCGTCTCCGCTATGTCACCAAGGAGGGCAGGGTCGCCAGGGCCCGGGGAAAGGATGATGCCATCGGGATTCAAGGATAAGATGTCTTTGGCTGAAGCAGTGCACGGGATAGCAATTGCCTGGCAGCCGCGTTGACTCAAGATGCGCAGTATGTTGTATTTCAAGCCATAGTCGATAACCGCGATATGAGATTGCTTCGCTTCACCCTCACTTTTATCCTCTCCCTTCAAGGGAGAGGAAACCAAATTCACAGTGGCAGGCGCATTGGATTGCCACTCATATGCTTTCTCGGTGCTAACCTGGTGAACAAAATCAGTAACATCGTATCTGGGTAAGGTTTTTAGCTCTTCCAACGCCTCCTCGGCTGTCATTTCCGAAGTGACCATTCCCATCATGGCTCCTTCCAAGCGTAAGTGACGAGTCAAGGCACGGGTATCTATGCTGCTGATGCCAGGGATGCCATAAGCCAGCAGAAACTCGTGCAAAGTACGGGTGCTTTGCCAGTGACTGGGCTGGGAGCAATATTCTCGAACAACAAAGCCCCTGACCTGAATTTGCCTGGATTCAAAATCGGATTCATTGATGCCATAGTTGCCAATTAAGGGATATGTGGGGACTAGAATTTGACCAGCATAAGAGGGGTCTGTGAGCATCTCCTGGTAGCCGGTCATGCTCGTGCTGAATACTACCTCACCATAGGTAGTAGCCTTGGCGCCAAAGGAATGGCCTTCGTAAACCGAACCATCTTCGAGAACTAAAATCGCTTTCCTAGCCATGAGGTTCTTTTACCCTCACCTGTGCTCTCTCCCTTGAATGGAGAGGGCAGGGGATAACAAGGAATCATCTACATAAGCTATCTTGCCATTTGCTATGGCTGCCATTACCTTGCCCTTAAACTGATAGCCATTGTAAGGTGTATTTTTGCCTTTGGAGGCGAAATTGCGGCTATTCACTATCCATTCCCGGTCAGGGTCAAGTATGGTGATATTAGCTGGGGCGCCTGTCTTTAAGGTGCCTAGTTCATCATTTCTACCAATGACTTTTGCTGGCTCACAGGTTAGCTTAGAAATCAGCTGAGTAAGGCTTATTTCTCCTTGGTGCACCAAGCTCATGAGGCAGCCCAAAGCAGTTTCAAAGCCACTGATGCCAAAAGCAGCTAGCTCTAGCCCACAATTTTTGTCTGCCAGGGTATGTGGTGCATGGTCGGTGGCGATAGCATCGATTACCCCGTCTTTAAGTCCCTTGATTAGGACTTGGACATCCTCTTTGGTGCGCAGGGGCGGGTTTACTTTGGCATTGGTATCAAAGGATTTGTTGGGGGACTCGCCCGCAATTCTTTCTTCGGTTAACGTCAGGTGATGAGGTGTGACCTCGGCGGTTACAGGAATCCCTTCTTTCCTGGCACGGCGAATAAGCTCCACAGAGCCCTTGGTGCTTACATGGGCAATGTGAAGTCTGGCCTTGGTCAACTTTGCCAGAATCAAGTCACGGGCTACCATAACCTCCTCAGCAGCTGCGGGAATTCCTTTTAGTCCCAACTTAGCAGATATCTGACCTTCGTTTATGATTCCATTGTCGCTCAGCGTCTTATCTTCACAATGGTCGATGATTGGCAAGCCCAGGTCTCGGCTATACTCCATGGCACGACGCATAAGCTGTGAGCTTGCCATGGGGTTGCCATCATCACTGAAAGCAACCACCCCGGCTTCAGCCAGCCCAGCCATATCAGTTAATTCTTCGCCTTTTCTACCTTTAGTGATACAGCCTATGGGAAGAACGACAACCAAGCTATCCTTGCTCGCTTTTCGCTTCACCCAATCTACAACAGTCGAAGTATCTAAAGGAGGCTTCGTATTTGCCATGCAGCAGACAGTGGTAAAGCCACCTATGGCGGCAGCTTTTGTCCCTGTGGCGATTGTTTCCTTATCTTCAAAACCTGGCTCCCGGAGGTGACAGTGGAGGTCTATAAAGCCAGGGCAGATAACTAGTCCCGTGGCATCTAAATTCTGCGCCTTGCTTGAAATGACAGTGCCCCCTACCTGCACAATCTTGCCCTCAGCAATAAGCAAGTCACCAACCTGGTCTATGCCCTGGCTGGGGTCAATTATATGGCCGCCGCGGATAAGCAGAGAGATAACTTCCTTATTCATTGTCTGATGTAGCTGCTGGGTTTGAAATGCTGAGCCTGAGCTTCATTTTCCGAAGCAAAAATAATCAGATTCTCGGGTTTAATCTTCCGGGCCAAGTGGCTATCAGCGCTGTGATATCTCTTGTTCTCCAACCTCCCTTCATGCCAATCTGAACTGGCGACATATTGAGGATTAAGCTCATGGTCACAATAGATACACCGCAACGTTAAAGGCTCGCGACTTACTATTTTGAACTCAGGCTTTATGTATCTTACTTCGGTTTCCTGGTTTGAGACACAGTTTATATTGGGGCACTTGCCCCCGGAATCTCGCTTATAAACGGGATAATCTACCTTCCTGATAAAGGAATCCTCCTCTTCAGGAATTGTGACTTCCTTGGCGCCCAATAAGAGAGACAAGAGCGCCATTCTGACGGGCATCCCGTAAGCTGCCTGCTTGAAATACATGCTTCTGGGGTCAGCATCCACATCATGGGCCAACTCATCAACACGGGGCAGCGGATGCATAACCAATGTTTTCTTAAACTCCTTTCCTTTAAGGAGTTTTTTATCTACCACCAGGTAGCCTTTTTTCAACTCTTGTTCCTCCACCGTGGGCGCTTGCCTTTCCTTTTGAAGCCTGGTGACATAAAGGGCATCAACCCCTGCCTTCAGTTCCACTCGGATACTTATGTCAGGCAACATGGCAAGTTGATGTGGGCTACTGGGAGTCAAGTATATGGCATCGATAGGGAAGAGCCCCCTTTCAGGTTCTTGGTTCAGATTCCTACATCTTTTCAGCTCGCCTTTATATTCTGTGTTTAGTCTCCTTAGGACATGCTCCGGCATCTCAAGCCCGGGGCCGGGGCAGAAAAGGATAGTGGCACCAAACCTGGCTAAGGCATAGATCAGGGAATGGACTGTTCGCCCGTGTTTCAAGTCTCCCCACAGAGCAATTCTGAGCCCCTTAATAGTCTGCCTTTCTTTTCTAAGGGTGTAGAGGTCGCACAAGGTTTGGGTGGGGTGTTCATGGCTCCCGTCGCCAGCATTTATCACAGGGACGCCAGCGTAGTCGGCAACCACCCTGGCTGCTCCTTCCCAGGGATGTCTGATAACAATTATATCGGCATAGCTTCCGACCACTTTCGCCATATCAGCAATGCTTTCGCCTTTGGCCAGGGAGCTTGCCCCTATGTCGACGGCAGTTATGACACGACCTCCGAGTCTGAGCATCCCAGCTTCAAAAGACAGCCTTGTTCTGGTGCTTGGCTCAAAAAACAAGCTGGCCATGATCTTCCCCTGGCATAGTCCGGCCTGCTCATTTGGGGAGTTCGCCATCTCGTCTGCTAAGGAAAACAGCGCTTCGATTTCCCCGTTGGATAAATCGTCTATGGTCACCAGATTTCTATTTGCCAGATTCATGATTGCTTCCCCTCTTCAATTTCCTCTAGTTATCCCTTGGATAGATTCACAATTACCACCTTGTCTACGCCATCGACCTCCGCTAGTTGAACTTGTATCTCCTCATCTTTAGAGCTTGGTATATTTTTACCGACATAATCGGCCCGAATAGGAAGTTCTCGATGGCCACGGTCAATAAGCACAGCTAATTGGATAGCCTTCGGGCGGCCCAAGTCCATCAGGGCATCCATAGCGGCGCGAATGCTCCGTCCAGTATAGAGAACATCGTCAACCAGGATTAGTTGCCTATCGGTGATACTAGTAGGGATGTCAGTAGGGCTGTGGTTCGCCGGCTTTGATTCCGAAGGTGAAATATCATCGCGATAAAGGCCAATGTCCAGAGCCCCCACAGGAATCGGGATTCCTTCGAAGCCTTCGATTATTTCAGCTATGCGTTTGGCTAGAGGCACTCCCCGAGTTCGCATACCTACGAGCACAACACCTTCCGCACCCTTATTCCTTTCTACAATCTCGTGGGCAATACGAGCTAATGCCCGCTCTATCTCCCTTGAGGTCAGGAGAATCTTTTCAGGCATCAAAAAACCCCCTGCCTTCAAACTGGCAAGAGGTCTCACTTGGTGCTTCTAGTGGGGTGTGCTTAAGCATATTTCCCCTTACCAGCCTCACTGGGCTGATTTAAAGGTCTAATTAATCATTATGACACAATTATAAAAACAATGCAACTTTTACCTGGATACAATAACTGTCAGCTGTTGGGCGGTGAGAATCAGGGAATATTGTCCTTAAGACCTCCTTAGACCTTTGCAAAAAGGAATTTGCTGCAGTAACGTCGAGGAAAAGGGTAGCGGAAGCTACCCCTTTCCCCTAATATGAGGCTTAGGTTTACTGTCGAGAAATTTTGGTCGGTTGTGGATTAACCGTTGTAGTAGTTTGGGACTTGCTCTCCAGATGGGCAACTGGAAAACGGGGAGTACGGCGCATGAAAGAGGGCATATCGAGAGCATTGCTGCCGCCTCTTATCAGGCGACGAAGCTCCTCGGAGCTGCGTACTCCTGTGCCAGCTAACTTAGCGAAGCCAGTAGCGATAACAGTGATTCGAACATCGCTATCCATCTTGGGGTCAAAGACCACGCCAAAGATTATGTTGGCTTCGGGGTCCACTGCTTGGCCAATTACTTGGGCAGCCTCATTACACTCAAACAGGGAGAGACTTGGGCCACCAGTAATATTGAATAGCACCCCTGTGGCTCCGGCTATGGATACGTCGAGCAACGGGCTAGCCATAGCAGCCTTAGCCGCTTCAGTAGCGCGATTTTGCCCGCTGGCTTTACCCACAGACATCCAGGCTGGGCCAGCATCTTTCATTACCGATTTAATATCAGCGAAGTCCAGGTTGATCAGTCCCGGGACGGTAACTACTTCGGAGATAGCCTGAACCCCCAAACGAAGAGCATCGTCAGCCAGCTTGAATGCGTTGTCCACACTCGTCTTGGCATCACAGAGCTGAAGAAGGCGGTCATTAGGTATGATGATAAGTGTATCAACCTTGTTCGTGAGTTCAACCAGCCCTTCCTCGGCTACTAGGCTTCTATGCGTTCCCTCAAAAGCAAAGGGTTTGGTCACCACTGCGATGGTGAGGGCGCCACTCTTTTTAGCTATTTCAGCCACTACAGGGATGCCACCTGTGCCTGTGCCACCGCCCATGCCGGCGGCAATAAACACCATATCAGCACCCTTAACAACGTCTTCAATTACGTCGATGCTTTCTTCCGCTGCCTTGGCTCCAACCTTATGGTCACCACCAGCGCCCAAACCCCTGGTCAATTTCTCGCCCAGTTGAATTCTGGTAGGGGCCTCGGCCAGAGCCAGTGCTTGACCATCGGTATTCATGGCTATGAAGTCAACGCCCTTTATGCCTTCACGGACCATACGAGTAATAGCATTGGAGCCGCCGCCACCAATGCCTATAGCTTTGATTCTTGCTGGACTTGGAGTATAAATTTGTTTTGCCATTCTAACCTCCTTTCACAAATCAGGCACGAAACAGCCTTCTAAATAGACTTACAAAGTTGCCCCAGACACCAGCGCTTTTTACTTGGAAAGCCCCCTCTTTGCCTCGTATCGGCCATAGGAGTAATCCCACGGTGGTAGCGTAAGCTGGGTCCTGAAGGATATCGGAAATGCCATAGATGCCCGTGTTCAAAGGTCGACCTTTGCGTACCGGGATTCGCAAAACTGACTGTCCTAACTCGTCAAGCCCGGGTAGGTTAGTTGTGCCACCTGTGAGCACTAAACCACAAGGCGCCAAAGCATTGTAATCGCTAGTGGGCATCTCCATTAATATGAGTTGGAGCAACTCCTCCATGCGAGCCCGGATGATATGGCATAGGTCTTTATAAGAGGCGCTATGACCATTTTCGAGACCCACTTGGGCCGCTTCGTCAAGCTCTAAAGTGGGGGTGACGTTGCCATATCTCTTCTTCATCTTTTCCGCAATACCAAAAGGCAGGCCCAAGCCTATAGAGATATCGCTGGTTACCTGATAACCGGCTACTGGAATGATAGCGGTGTGATAAATGCTGCCATTCTTAAATACCGCTATATCCGTGGTCCCGCCCCCTATGTCAGCCATAATAACACCCGTGTCTCTTTCCTCCGGAGTCAATACTGCCTCTCCGCTAGCCAGGGGCTCAAGGATGAGGTCTTCAACGTCAATACCGATACTGCGGATGCATTTAGCCAGGTTTTGTATCGAACTCACTGAAGCAGTGATGATATGGGTTTCTACATCTAACCTGCGCCCATGCATGCCTACCGGCTGTGTCACTCCTTCCTGTCCATCCAGTGAGTAAGAGCGAGGAATAGCATGGAGCACCTTCTTTCCTTCGGCGACGGTGACATTACGAGCCGCAGATAGCGCCCGCTTAAGGTCCTGAGTGCGCACCAATCGATCATCTCGCGGGATAGATATTACCCCCCGATTATTCAGACTAGTTATATGTCTGCCGGTAACCCCAACATAGGCAGAATCTATATGTATGCCACTAACTCTTTGAGCTTCCTTTACCGATGTGGCAATGGATTGTTTGGCTTCATCCATATTAACTAAGATGCCTTTATGTAGGCCGTGAGAGGGAACGACTCCCACTCCTAAAATTTCAATGTCATCTTCTGCTTTGACATTAGCCACGAGAGTGGCTATTTTAGTTGTGCCCACATCAATAGCTGAAATGATTTTCTTTGCCATTTTCACCTCCTTTTTGGTGAGAATACTGCCTAGTTGAGTCGCTCAGCTATCCTTAATTTAGCGCTGCGGCTGCGTGGGTTGGATTCTATCTCCAACGAGGTAGGTTTAATAACCTTCCGTGAAATGAGCTTCAAGGCGGGCACATGCCCACAGCGACATATTACTGTTCCCGGGGGACATAGACAGCTGCTGGCTGCGTAGCGCATGAATTGCTTAACTATACGGTCTTCCAGAGAATGATAACTAATGACTGTTAATCTCCCCCCGGGGCGAAGGAGGTTAAGGGTTTGATTGAGAGCCAGCTCCAGATTTTGTAGTTCACTGTTGACCGCGATGCGAAGCGCCATGAAGGTTCTTGTGGCAGGGTGAATTTTGGCACGCTTGCCGCCTAAAACTTGCTCTACCAAGCGGGCAAGCTCCACGGTGGTAGCGATAGGGCGATTTTGAACGATGTGCTGCGCTATTCGCCGGCTGTGATGCTCTTCACCGTATCGTTCTATGAGCTTAGCCAACTCTTGCTCAGAGAAGCTGTTAACGATATCCGATGCGGTTAACCCTTGCCCAGGATCGAACCTCATATTTAGGGGAGCATCGAGGTGGAAGCTGAAGCCACGTTCGGCTGTATCCAGTTGCAGAGAAGAAACACCAAGATCGAAAAGAATACCATCAACTGGATGAAAATGGTATCTTCTGCAGATGGCCTCAAGGTTAACAAAGTTGTCATTAACCAAAGTAACTGCTTCGCCATAGTCGCTAAGTTTATCTTGGCTTATTTTGATGGCTTCAGGATCCGCGTCAATGCCTAAAAGCCTTCCTGAGGGTGAAATTTTTTCCAGTATGGCTGCTGCGTGTCCCCCCAGACCGACAGTGCAGTCAACGAAGTAACCTCCTCGCCGAGCCTGCAGCCCTGCTATAACTTCATCAAGTAGAGCAGGCACGTGGACGGGCAAGGAAGTGGTGACGCTCATGTACTATACTCCACTCTCAATTATCTGTGATGCCTGCTCTTCGGACGATGGTTTCTCAGCCTGCCATCCCTCTTCGCTCCAGAGTTCAACACGGGTATTGGCACCGACAACAATCGCTGTGTCAGCAATCTTAGCGTAGTCACGCAAGGGATCTGGCAATTTTATCCTGCCTTGCCCATCAAATGAGGCACTGAAGGCGGAGCCGAAGATGGCGCGATTCAACTTCCTTAAGTTAGCTGGAGTTACTGCCTTCTCAGCAAGCTTGTCGGATAGCCTTTTCCATTCTGCTATTGTATAAATAGCGATGCATTTCTCTCCCATCCCCTTGGCTAATATCACGCCCTCCTTCATCTCTCGCCTGAATTTTGGCGGCAGAGGGACTCTTCCCTTTTCATCAACCTTATATGGATACTCACCGAAAAACATTTTATTTACCTCAGTTCCCCCCAACCCCCCCCAGTCTTGCCTTGTTTATCTTATCTATTATACCCCTGTCTACCCTTTTTCCCCACTTTTCCCCACAATCCTAATTATAAACCTTATCCTTATTTTGTCAATACTTTTTAGCGCTTTTTTGAATTTTTGAACAAATTTCGTCTTGGGGATTGAGAATAGAGTGGTGCTAAATGTAGCCCGAGGGATACACTGCTCCCTGGGAGCCAAGGTCACCGGGAAGCACGAGACTTTCTTTTGCCGCCGCCTGCATGGTAAGATATGCACTTTGAAGGTTTTTATTGAGGGAATCCATGCGTATTGATATTTTGTGTCTCTTCCCTGAAATGTTTGCCTCTCCATTCAACCAGAGCATCATCAAGCGTGCTCGGGGGCGGGAAGTGGTGAACATCGTGATTCATGATATTCGCGACTACACCCATGACAAACATCATACTGTGGATGATTATTCCTACGGCGGTGGACCTGGTATGGTGCTCAAGCCCGAGCCTATCTTTGAGGCAGTAGAGACGATAAAACAGCAACTTGGTGTAAGTGAGATGCCTATCATATTACTCACCCCTCAGGGCAGGCTTTTTTCTCAATCCGTGGCTCAGGAACTAACCTTCCACCCTCATCTGATGTTAATTTGTGGCCATTACGAAGGTTTAGACGAGAGAGTGTGTGAGTACTTAGCTACTGATGAAATCAGTATCGGGGATTATGTACTTAGTGGGGGGGAATTAGCTGCCCTGGTTGTGGTGGATGCTATCGTTAGGCTTATACCGGGAGCGCTTGGCTCACAGGATTCCGCCAGCAGTGATTCTCATAGCAACGGGCTTTTAGAATATCCCCAATATACCAGACCTCCGGTATATCGAGGTTGGTCAGTACCCTCGGTTTTGCTTTCAGGGAATCACGGCGAACTTGCTCAATGGCGACGCCGTCAGGCTATCCTGCGAACGGCGAAACGACGCCCTGACCTTTTGGAGAAGGGCAATATCTGCGATGAGGAAAGAAAATGGATGTTAGAGAATTTGTTAAACCCAAAATGAACCCCAACATTCCTCAAATTTCCCCTGGCGATACGGTCAAGGTTAGTTTGAAGGCTATGGAAGGGGATAAAGAGCGACTGCAACACTTCCAAGGAGTGGTGATTAAAATGAGGAAGGGCGTGGATGGTGGAAGCTTTATGGTGAGGAGGGTATCTTACGGCATTGGCGTGGAACGCACTTTCCCTTTCCAATCCCCTTCTGTGCAAAATGTGGTGGTGCTCAGGCATGGACAGGTGCGCCGGGCCAAACTCTATTATATGCGCAGGCTCAGCGTTAAACAGGCTCGACTTAAGGAAAGGCGAGAGAAGGCACTGGAGCAAGCCATGCCTCAAGAGGAAGAACCTCGAAAAGAAGAACAGTCCTCTGAATGAACTACGCCGAGGTGGCGGTCAATTCACCGGGGAGCCGGTCAACTTTTTGCTATGCCATACCGCCAGGGCTCAATATTAGTGCCGGGCAAGCAGTATGGGTGCCCTTTGGCTCCCGGGTCATTCAGGGGATTGTACTCCGATTATCAGACGAGCCATCGGTTGAAGAAACTAAGGAAATAGCTGGCATTGTTGCTGATTTTCCTTTGCTTTCCCCGATACAAATACAGCTTGCCCAGTGGATAAGCGAACACTATTTTGCCCCCCCTTTCGATGCCCTGGCTTTAATGCTGTCTCCGGGATTTGAGAGGCGGGCTATTACTTGCTTTCAGCTAACGGATTCCCAAGTAGATTTGCCCCTAACAGCGGAACAAAGGCAAGTCCTTCATATTTCAAAAGGGAAAAAGGAGATAAGCTTGCCTGAACTGGAGAAAGCAATTGGCAAAAAAAAAGCCAGGCAAATCACCGACCAGTTGCTGGCCCATCAGCTAATTACACAAACTCTGGAATTGGAAAAGGCAAGGGTAAAGCCCAAAACGCTTCCTTATATTAAGTTAATAGCTGACAGAGAAGAAATCGAAGTGGCGAAGGCTCGCCTGGATAAGTCTCGAGCTTATAAACAGGCAGAACTCTTAGAATTTCTGACCGGGCAGACTCAACCTATTCCAATTAGCGAACTGAGGGAACGTCTCAACTGCTCTCTTGCCACTATCAAAGCCCTGGAGAGCCGCCATTTAGTCTCAGTGGAAAGGCTCAGAGTAAGGCGTGACCCCTTATCTCACCTCAGCCTCACAACTTCTCCGGCTCCGGTTCTCACTTCATCTCAACAAGCTGCCTGGGGATCGATCCAAGATGTCATTGTGAAGGAGGCGAGGCAACCTGGCAAGCCACCGGTTTTCCTCCTTTTCGGCGTTACTGGCAGTGGCAAGACTGAGATTTACCTGCGAGCCTTGGCTCAGGTTATTGCCGCCGGTAAGAGAGGCATTTGCCTTATCCCGGAAATCGCCTTGACCCAACAAACAGTAGAGAGATTTGCTAATCGCTTCCCCGGGCGTGTGGCAGTACTGCATAGCGGCCTTTCCCCGGGAGAGCAGTTCGACGAATGGCAATGGATAATGGAGGGAAATTGCGATGTCGTCATTGGGCCGAGGAGTGCCTTATTTGCGCCCCTGTCCAACC